>JAHELQ010000533.1 GCA_024644125.1 Candidatus Aminicenantota bacterium
TGCCTGGTGAATGGCCACCAGTGAAGAGGAGCACGCAGTATCGATGGCCAGAGCGGGTCCCTTTAAATTCAAGAAATAACAGGTCCGCGCCGCCAGAATGGAATTGGAATTCCCCAACATTAAATGTCCCAACTGGGAATCCGAATAATTGCCTTGCAAGATCTGGCTATACTCGTTGTAATTTAAAACGCCGACAAACACTCCGCATTTTTTCTCACTCAATTCCTCTTCCGAATACCCTGCGTCTTCAAAGGCCTTGACACACTCCTGAATGAACAACCGCTGCTGGGGATCGATCACTTCTGCGTCGGACGGGGCGATTCTAAAAAACAGGGGATCAAACTCATCGATACCTTCAATAAATCCTCCCCATTTGCAATAAATCTTATCCGGTTTATTTGGATCCGGGTCGAAGTAGTGATCGACATCCCAGCGGGATTTAGGCACCTCGGAAATAGCATCGACTCCACGCTTGAGATTTTCCCAGAATTCCCACACATCCCGGGATCCAGGCAATCTGGCGGACATGCCGATAACGGCGACCTCCCCAACCGTTGTCGAGGCGGCGGCAGGTTGACTGTGTCGATCATATTTTCGTGTGGAAGCAACACTCGCGATAGGCAAAATATGTTCGGCCAATTTACTGACAGTGGGATAATCATATAACGCCGCGGCCTTTAGATTGAGAGAGAACTCCTGGTTCAGAGCGCTTATAAGCTCTGTTCCGCCGATGGAATCGAGGCCGATCTCCTGCATCGGCGTCTCATGATTGATTTCTTCGGGTTTCGCATGGAGAATGTGACTCAAATGACGCACTATACCATCTTTTATCGCGACGATCACTTCTCGTGCGTCCGTGGGAGAATTTCCGGTCTCTATTTCTATCAATTTCATTTTCAATTGTGGTTTGGGCGATTTGGGCTCAGGCCCAACTGCGCGGAGGATCCCGCCGGCAAACGCGGCAATATGCCGGCTCAGTTTTTCGATTGTGGAATAATCATACAACGCAACAGTTTTTAAATCCAATCCAAAATCTTGATTCAAAGCTTTCACCAATTCAACACTGCCGATGGAATCCAGTCCGAATTCTTGCATCGGAACGTTTTCCGCCAATTCCCCCTCGTCTGCGTGAAGAATCCGTGCCAGATGGGCGGCGATCGCGCGCTTCACTTCAGCTCCCGACGATTCTGGATTCTGCTCCTGCCGCTTCTGCTGCAGGAGCAATTTCCCCGGTTTTGAGGCCGAACTCAATTGCGCCGGTTCAATCCCGGGAAGAGCCTCGGCTTTATGAAATGAATCAAACCAATACCGTATCTTTTCGAATGGGTATGTAGGCAGGGACACTCTAGCGGGAGAAAAGCCTTCATACAAACGCTCCCAATCAATGTCCGCCCCAGACACCCATAAACGCGCCAACATTCGCCAATCGCGCCGTTCCAGTATGGTTTCGACGGTATTGCCCCGGGCATCGCCAACGAACCTCTCATTCGCCCGCGAATCATGGTGATCGCCGTTAGAGCGAAACACCTCCGCTCGTTCCGCGCCAATTTTTCCTGTACAAAAGTCGCCGAGCACCTCCAGCAATTGGCGAACATCGGACACGATGATTGCCAGACGCGCGTCCAACGGTTCGCGTCCCACCTGCAACGTATAGATGAAATCGATAAGATCCGGCGGCATTGGCCCGTGATCACCGGAGCGGATCTTTTGCAGAAAACGCAGCGTCTTTTTCGCATATTCCAACAACCGGCCTTCTGTTTTGGCTGAAAGAACAAAAATATATGGATGGGGATAAACGTTCAAAGGCCGTTTCGGCTCGACGTATTCTTCCAAAATGATATGCGCGTTGGCGCCACCAAAACCATAAGAACTCACGCCGGCACGACGCGGAACCTCGGCGCCGTCATCCCTCCTGAGCCGCGTCCAGTGTTTTGTTTCATTAAGTATATAAAAAGGAGATCCTTGTAAATCAATAAAAGGATTCAATTCTTGAAAATGAACCGTCGCGGGAAGTGTTTGGTGCTTCAACGCCAGGAGCGTTTTGATCACACCGGCGATTCCAGCCGCGGCCTCCAGGTGCCCAATATTGGTTTTGACAGAACCGATTCCGCAATGCCGATTCCCGTTCGCTGGAATATTCGCCAGCTCGTACAACCGTGAGAACGCCAGTTTCAAACCATTGATTTCCACCGGATCCCCCAGCGTCGTACCGGTGCCGTGAGCTTCGATAAAACTGACCGTCGTAGGATCGATACCGGCCGTCCGATATGCTTCCACCAATAAATCCGCCTGCGCGAGGGCGTTTGGGGCAGTCAGTGAATTGGCCCTACCGCCGTGATTCAACGCTCCCCCTTTGACGATTCCATAAATATGGTCACGATCGGCAACCGCCTGCGCCAACGGTTTCAGTAAAAGCGCCCCAGCACCTTCTCCGCGGACATACCCATTTGCCCTCCGGTCAAAGGTCCGGCATCGCCCATCGGGACTCAGCATGCCCGCGGAGTCAAACGCCTGGAACAGGGTCGGGCTGATCAACAGATTCACCCCTCCAGCGATCACCAATCGGCACGATCCATTATGGATAGCCTCGACCCCTCTGTGAATAGCCACCAATGAACTGGAGCAAGCGGTATCGACCGATTCGCTTGGACCGTGTAAGTTTAAAAGATAGCTGATTCTATTGGCCACGATCGAATGGGACATTCCAGTGGCCATATATGGCTCCATGGAATCGGAGGAGGCGCGCCAGAGTTCGTAATAATCGGTGGTGGAGACTCCGATGAATACTCCCACCTTCAGGCCCGACAACACGCCGGCCCGGTATCCCGCGTCCTCGATGGCGGCCCACACTGTCTTCAATATAATTCTCTGTTGGGGATCCATCAATTCCGCTTCCCGCTGGGAAATTCCAAAAAACAAAGGATCGAACTTGTCGATATCCTCCATAAAACCTCCCCAGCGAGCGCCGCTCGCTTCGCCAAAGAGTGAGCGCCAATCCCAGCGATCGGCCGGCACCTCGCCGATCAGATCATCTCCTTTCAAAAGATGCTCCCAGAACATATCTGGCTCTTCAGAGCGGGGCAAAATCGCGTTCATCCCGATGATGGCCACATCCTCTCCAACCGGTTCATTCATCTGAGGGTGTTCCCCGATCCCCAGATCTTCAAAACGGGTGAAAAAGACATTGTCTGCGGACTTATTCGGCGCTTCTTGTTCTTGCTGAATAGTAGTATCCAATCGCAGGCTAGCGGAGTATTTATGACGGAGATGATTTGCTAAAGCCGCGATGGTAGAATGGTCCAGTTCAAAAAATATCGCAGGTGTGACCTCCAATCCCAGCTTGTCATTGATTTTGTTTGCGAATTCAGTCAGCGTGATGGAATCGAATCCATACTCCTGCAATTCGAGATGACTATCAATTTCAGTTGCGGGCATTTTCAAAATGCCCATCGCGATCGCGATAAGTTCATCGCGAATTTTTTTCCCTATATCCTCGCCCATAAGTTCGGCTCCAGTTTTACGCTGGATCGGAATATCCGGATCATCACCGCTAAAAATAGCTTTTCTGATTTTGGCGCCGTCGCCTGTAATCATCGCCACCCGGGAATTTTCCCCTTTAAGCATCCGGCCAAACGCCCGCAACCCGTCTTCATTGGTCAATGGCCTCATACCGGTTGTGGTCGCCATCAAGCGCTCGGTCTGAAGATCCACCGCCATTCCGCCGGACTTCCAGAGAGGCCAATCGATAGACAACGTTTTACCGGTCCGTTTACCTTCGCGCCTCAATACCTCTCTTTTTTCAGCATAAAAATCGAGAAAATTATTGGCGTAAGCGTAATCGCTTTGCCCGGCATTGCCGACCACTGTGGTGAAGGAAGAAAAGAGCACAAAAAAATCGAGTGTTTCGTTTTTTGTCGCCTCATCCAGGTAGAGAGTTCCCAACACTTTGGGGCCCAGCACTTCCGCTAT
>JAHELQ010000075.1 GCA_024644125.1 Candidatus Aminicenantota bacterium
TGCCGGATAGACGCACACTTTATTCTCCGGTGTCGCTCCACCGTTAAAGTATTTGTCCACCCGTTTGGGTTTTCGCCAGAAATCGTCGTGGTTGCCATACACCCTGAAGTACCGCTTATCGTCGATGAACATCCTCTCGATATCCACAATCTCTTTGTAACTTTCGAATATCCGGCCCATCCGGTTCCCCGATCCCCAGCCCTCCTCGACATCGCCAAGAAGCACCAGATTGAATCCATTTTGATAATAATGCTGCAACGCGTCATAATATATCTTGACATTGGATCTGAACCGGTCCACCTCCTCGTAACGCGCTCCCCTATGCAAATCGCTGAAAATCACGAACTTATCCCGTCCCTTGTCGAACGTGAATTGTCCGGCTTTTTGTATATCCTTGTTCATGCGCCGCGCCGTCCGTTTGCCCGGAGCCACCACATCCTCGAGCGGGTTGTACAAAAGATCTTTCACCAGGTTGAAGATTATTTTCATCGATTACACTCCAGATAATACCGTTCAATTCCCCTACAATTTAAAATAAAACAAACCGAATGTCAACGATAGCCCCTTCCGCTTGCAAAACGAACGCGATAGTTTGGTCCGCCGTTTTTAACGCGATATAGTCGAGTTTTGTCTCGACGCTCGCTGCCCATGCATATATCCTGGGCGGACCGGTTGTTTTCGAATTCCGCTTCGTAGGAGTGGTAGTAGGGATTTGGTATTAGCAGTGTGGATTTGGTATAATGATAAAAAGCAAGAATGAAATCTGGAGGCTTCGATGGAAGTGATCGGATATTTTTTGTTGGGTATTGCGGCGGCGGCCTGGATTGGGGCTGTGATCTTCGGCTTCATAAAGATCATGCCCGCGGGCATCCTGGGGTTGGCGGCGTTACTGGGAATCGGCATCCTGTTCATCAAGGTTTTGAAAGACCGGTTGAGCAATAAAGAAGACGATTATTACGAAAACAATATCAAGGATTGAGGAGGAGCATATGTTGGTAACGACACAGGATTTTTTTGCGGATTACGAAATTACGGAAACTCTGGGAGTTGTCAAAGGAAATACGATCCGGGCAAAACATATCGGCAAGGATATTATGGCTGGATTGCGCACGATCGTGGGCGGGGAAATTCACGAGTATTCCCAGATGTTCTCGGAATCGCGGGAACAGGCGATGGACCGGATGATCAGAAAGGCGCAGGAATTGGGCGCGGACGGAATTGTTTGCATGAGGTATACTACCTCCAATGTGATGCAGGGGGCTGCGGAATTATTGGCCTACGGCACCGCGGTACGGCTGAAGAAAAAATAGGTTATTTCTGTTCCGTTTCAGTGACTTTGGCGGCGGCTTCTTGCGATTGACGATACACCCAGGGGGCTGCCGGAGTCGGCTGGGACCAGAGGCCGATCTTCGCTTTTTTCGCCTTTTTATGGGCCTTCGCCAATTCCTTGTCTTCCTGGGTTTTTTCATCGTACCAGGCAAGGCCGTTATTGATCAATTCAAGAGACATATCGAACCCTTCAAAAGTGATTCTGGCAACGAACGAGGTGTCGCTAGGGTACGAAATGATTTCGAGACCGACGATCTTTCCCAGGATTTTTTTCCTGGTAAAATCTTTCGCCTCCTCATAATAGGCCTGCCCCTTCTCGGGACAATCGGCGCCGGCGAAGCGGACATCCAACGTTTTTCCCCTCAAGGCGATTTTTATGGTATCGCCGTCTTCCACATAGATCACTTTACCCTTGATATTGGCGGCCTGCAAACCCAAACCGGAAACCATCATTACCAATACTATGAAGAGAGCGCTCAATCGTTTTACATTCATCGTTCCTCCACCTTGCTATTGCAAATTGTGGTTTTCCAAACACACATGGTTATATTTTATCTTAAATACAAAATATGGTAAATACCAAAATAGTTATTTATTATAGAGCGGGAAGGGGATTTGTTTTTTCATGACGGGCGCGGTTTTGTTTTTGTTCAAGCGGTCGATCAACAAAAGAGTCAACTTCACTGTTTGCCGCAAGCCCTCCAGCGGCCATTCAGATTTGTATTCATCGCGAACGGTGTGATAATCGGTGCGCCAGAAATTGGGATATTTTTTCAGTCCGCTGGCGTCGTTTTCCCCGGCGCTGATCCACATGGCGGGAATATTGTACCGGGCGAATGGGAACTGGTCGGAGCGATAGAAAAATCCCTGATCGGACATGGAAAAGTATGAATAGGTTAATCCCTCGCCTTGCACAACCTCTTTGAGGACATCCTCCAGGGTGGAAAAGCGCGCCCCAACGCCCATAAAATCCGAGGTTTCCTCCCAGACCGGGGTGGATTCGAAATTGATATTGGCCACAATGGTCTCCCGGTCGGTAGTGGCGGCATAATGACGCGATCCCAGCAATCCCGCTTCTTCAGCGTTACAGGCCAGAATGGTGACCGAATAATGCAAATCCCGTTGCATCTCTTTCAAGACGCGGGCGCACAGAACCATCGCGGCGACCGCCGAACCGTTATCGATAGCGCCATTGAAGATGTTGTCGCCGGTCTGCCCTTCATCCATTCCCAAATGGTCGATGTGGGCGGAGAGAACAATCCGTTGCCTGGTTTTACCGGGGATTTCAGCCACAACGTTATGATTGGTCAATTCCCGCCGGGCGACGGATCCTTCGAGTTTTACCTTGAATCCCAGGGGAACCGGCTTGAAGCGGCGGGTACGGGATTTTTTGTATAGGGATTCGAGTTTGATATGTTGGGCTGACAGGATCTTTTGGAGACTACTCTCTTTGATCCAGCCCCTGAACTCGAGATTGTTGTCAACATCGGACGGCAGGAAGACCTCTTCGCCGGACCAGGAGTTCTGCACCACATGCCAGCCGTAGCCGGCGGTTTCGTCGGTGTGGATCAGAAGAATTCCCTTTGCGCCACGTCGGGCTGCCTCCTCGATATGATAGGTCCAACGGCCGAAATAGGTCAATATCTTGCCCTCGAATAGATCTTCGTGAATCAAACCTGGATCGTTCACCCGGGCGATGACGATTTTATCCTTCACATCTATATTTTTATAATCATCCCATTCCCATAAATGGGTGGCGATCCCAAAGCCGACGAACACCGCATCGCCCTCCACCGAGAAATGTTCGGAGGGGCCGGTGTAAGTACCCATAATATCATCCCTGTATTCGAGAGGCAACTCTCCTGCCTTGACACGTAAATTTCGCAAGGTAAATCCATTGAGGATGAAGGGCTGCATGTAGCCATCGCCGACGCCGGGTCGAAGCCCCATCCACTTGAAAAGGCTGCGCATATAAATCTCGGCGGTTTGCCCTCCCCTGGTACCAGGAGCCCTGCCTTCCAGAAGATCGTGTCCCAAAAATTCGATGACACTCTGCATCTCTTCGAGGGAGAGCTTCTGGACCCGCTCCTCTATAGTCGCGGCAAGCGAAGTGATAGATAGGGAAAGCGCCAATAAAATAACAATCGCTTTTTTCATCGTTCACTCCTCGGTATCGTCGGTTTCAGGCGAAGCCTGGGATTCGAGCAATTCCTTCGCCTGCTTCAGATGCTCGGGATGCACCATCACCTTGACCTTGCCAAGGCCGTTCATGGTGATGCCAAATAGGCGCCCTGCGGATTCAAATTTCAACACACAGGGGATATCGAAACTTTCCAATTCCGATTTTATGATTTCCGCCTCCATCATACCTTCCACCACAATGAGTTCGGTCAATTTATTTTCCATGATATTATCTTATCAATCAGGAGGGATTTATGCAAATAAATTTTACAAATCGATCCCTCCGATTACGAACGCTTCGATACATCTATGAAAAATTAGAAGCGAATAGCCATTCCAGCCCAGGTAAAACCGGCGCCGAACGCGGCCAGGAGAACATTGTCCCCGGGTTTGATTCGGCCTTGTTTACGAGCTTGGTCAAGGGCAATGGGAATAGTGCCCGCCGAAACATTGGCTATTTTATCAATATTGATAAAGGTTTTTTCCTGTGGGATATTGGCCCGCTTAATAGTGGACTCGATGATCCTGATATTTGCCTGATGAGGGATGAACAAATCGATGTCATCGCTGGTCAAACCCGCGCGCTCCATGGCTTTCATGGCGGACTCCTGCATCATGCGGACCGCGTGTTTGAACACTTCGTTGCCCCTCATGTGCACTGTATGTTTTTTATTGGCAACAGTTTCCTCGCTGGCAGGCATCGCGCTACCGCCGGCGGGTTGAATCAACAACTCTCCGAGATTGCCATCCGCTTCCCAGAAATGGGATAGAATACCAGTATCCTCTTCGGTGGCTTCGAGAACCGCGGCTCCGGCGCCATCTCCAAACAATACGCAGGTATTGCGGTCTTCCCAATTGATCACACGGGACATAACTTCAGCCCCGGCCACTAAAACTTTCTTTGCAACTCCGGCTTTGATGAAGGAATCCGCCACGATCAAACCGTACAGGAAACCGGAACATCCGGCGCTCAGATCGAACGCGGGAATCGGTTTGATTCCCAGTTTACTCTGAACCCAATTGCCGGTAGAAGGGTAAGCGTTATCGCCGGAAATGGTCGCCACAATGATCAGATCCAATTCATCCTTGTCGATTCCAGCTTCTGCGATTGCCGCTTTAGAGGCTTCGACGATCAAATCCGAGGTTGCCTGCCCTTCGGCCGCGAAATGTCTTTCTTTAATTCCTGTACGGGAAGTGATCCATTCATCGGATGTCTCCACGATTTTTTCCCAATCCTGATTGGTCATTACCCGCTCAGGCAAATACGAACCTGTTCCTATAATTTTTGCTCTCATTAATTTATCAACTCTCTAAAGTAAAGAAAATATATTTGTATCCCCAATTCCCGTTTATCGGTCGAACCGGGATTCAAAACCGCAGGTACGAATACCTTGTCCGTTTCAATTGCAAATTTGAATTCATATTCATTGCCCATCATCTCCGGCTTGATTGTATATTCTTTCAAAAACTTCGCCGTTTCGGGAACGAACTCATCCAGCACTGTCTCGTTGACTTTGAAAATCACCTTCTGGTCTTGCAGTTTTATTTTATCCACTCCACCCCGGATAATGAGTTGAGCCTCTTTTTTGGGATTTTCAATGATACACACCGCTTTTTTTGTGGTCCACTGCCATTTGCGCCACTCGGGATTTCCGAGATTCATATCGGTTTCCACACTGTTCCAACCTTCAGAAAAAACAATTTCAGGCGCATTGTACGAGGCAGGACGAATCTCGATTGTTTTCTGAAATAGAACGATTTTCTCGCCGTCGTCTCCGCCGCCGGCATCATACAACCCGACTGACATTTTGATCTCTTCATACCCCTCAAAATCGATATCGCTCTCTTCCAGGAATTTTGGGATAAATATTTTACGGGAATAATTGATCTTATCGGCCTTTTCCCATTGCGACGTCGCCACCTGGGGAAGGTGATCGTCCACCAACAGCATCTCTTTATTCTTGGGCCTCCAGAAATGAACGAAGACGGTGTAGTCTTTATCCAGGCCGGGAAATTTATCCTTAAAACTAAAACTGTAATTCATTTTCACAAAGAGAAAATCTGTTATCACCTCGGGTAATATTTCAACCGTCAGGTCTATCCCCCGCTTATCTCCATACTTACCGCATGAAATTGAAGCCAGCAAAATAAAAAATAAAGCTATTCCAGCTTTAATTTTCATAGGACCTCCTAGATTTATTTGAGTTTAATCTATAAATTATCACAATTAATCCTACATTGCAAATAAATATTTTCACCAAAACCCAACCATGAATTCGTTACCCGGTCGAAATTCAGGATAGTAAAAAAAAAAGCAGGCAGTATTTATATAATAACTGCCTGCTTTACCTCGTTATGAGGTATACAACTTAACTTACAGTGGAGATTGTATTTTTTTTATTTTTAGTTTTTGTTCTTATCTATATCTTCGTATTCGGCGTCGATTACTTCTCCCTCATCGCTGCCGCCTTGATCCTGTGGCTGATGCCCACCCTGTCCAGGCTCGCCTTCGCCTCCCGGCTGGGGGCCCGCGTTTTTGTACAATTCGGTAGACAGCCTGGTGGTCAAGTTGTTGATATTCTCAATCTCTGTGTTAATCCGGCTTGAATCACCGCTATCAACCGCTTCGCGAGCTTTCTTCACGGCCCCTTCGACCTCGGATGCCATATCTCCGGGGATTTTATCCTTGTTTTCTTTCAACAATTTTTCGAGTCCATAAGCCAACTGGTCGAGTTTATTCTTGTTCTCGATATCCTCTTTCCGCTTCCGGTCATCGTCCCTGTGTTTTTCAGCCTCTTTCACCATGTTTTCGATCTCGTCATCCGACAATCCGCTGGAGGAGGTAATAGTGATGGCTTGTTGCTTGCCGGTCGCCTTATCTTTGGCCGAAACATTGAGAATACCATTGGCATCGATATCGAAGGTCACTTCTACCTGGGGAACTCCGCGGGGCGCCGGTGGAATTCCGGTCAAATGGAACTTACCCAGCGTCCGGTTGTCGCGGGCCATTTCGCGCTCGCCCTGCAGAACGTGTATTTCGACGCTCGACTGGTTGTCGTCAGCGGTTGTAAATGTATCGGTTTTTTTGGTGGGAATAGTGGTATTCCGTTCAATGAGTTTATGGGTAATACCGCCAAGGGTCTCTATCCCCAATGATAATGGAGTGACATCCAACAACAGAATATCTTTGGCTTCTCCGCCAAGAACACCACCCTGTACGGCAGCTCCGGCTGCGACGACCTCGTCGGGATTGACGCCTTTGTGAGGCTCGCGGCCAAAATACTCTTTTACCAAAGCCTGAACCATCGGGATCCTGGTGGTACCGCCTACCAAAATAACCTCTTTGATTTCGGAGAGCTCGACACCGGCATCCTTGACAGCCAATTTGCAGGGTTCGAGGGAACGCCGCAATAGATCGCCTACCAACTGCTCGAATTTCGAACGGGCCAGCTTCATAACCATATGTTTGGGACCGGAGGCGTCGGCTGTGATAAACGGAAGGTTGATCTCGGTTTCCATAGTGGTGGATAACTCGATCTTCGCTTTTTCCGCAGCCTCTTTCAACCTCTGCAACGCCATTTTGTCTTTAGAAAGGTCGATGCCCTGATCTTTCTGGAATTCTTCGATAATCCAATTGATCAACTGTTGGTCGATGTTGTCGCCGCCCAAATGGGTATCGCCGTTGGTGGATTTCACTTCGACGATATTCTCGCCGATCTCGAGGATCGAGATATCGAATGTACCGCCGCCGAAATCATATACAGCCACCAATTGGTCTTTCTTTTTATCCATACCGTACGCCAACGCAGCGGCGGTAGGTTCGTTGATAATACGTTTGACTTCCAATCCCGCGATTCGTCCGGCATCCTTGGTGGCCTGCCTCTGGGAATCGTTAAAATACGCAGGCACAGTAATAACCGCTTCAGTTATAGTTTCCCCGGAGAAATCCTCAGCCGCTTCTTTTAGTTTCTGAAGAATAAAGGCCGAAATTTCCGGCGGAGAGTATTGTTTCCCCTGGATTTCAACTCTCGCATCATCTTTCGGTCCCCTATCGACCTTGTAAGTAACCATTTTGATTTCTTCCTGGACTTCGGAAAACCGTCTGCCCATAAACCTTTTAATGGAGTATATTGTATTTTCAGGATTAGTGACCGCCTGTCGTTTAGCCACCTGTCCCACCAACTTCTCTCCGTCTTTGGTAAAAGCTACGATCGAAGGCGTGGTTCTACCACCTTCGGAATTGGGTATATTTTTGACTTCACCTTTTTCCATAATGGCAACTGCCGAATTCGTTGTTCCAAGGTCAATTCCTATTATTTTGCCCATATTTCACTCCTTCAAAATAAATTTCCATCATCAATATACAACTATTTTTGATGCTTGTCAACATTTTACTGATATTTTTGTGAGATATAGTTGAGTGCGTTATTGTCATATCACGAGAAAACATGTTTTATTTGGCTTTGGAGAGAGCCTGCCCCAGGTTAACAGCTTCGAGATCCGTCCGTATAATTTTTCGCGGCATGTTTTTTCTAAATAATTTCCAATATGCAATTTAAATATTTACAAAAAGCGGAAAAGATGCTATATAGATTTTTCAAATCCAATATAGGAGGTAGGATGTATCCAAGAAAATGGTGCAAAATTTAGGTAACCACTTAATCGTAGAGCTGTACGAATGCGATTCAGCTGCCATCAATGACACGAAATTGGTGGAAAACGCCTTAATCAAGGCTGTGGAGATTTCTGGCGCCACTTTGGTCCAGTCAGTAATTCACGAATTTAATCCACACGGCGTCAGTGGCGTCGTCGTGATCGAGGAGTCACATTTTTCAGTGCATACATGGCCAGAATACGGCTATTGTGCATTGGACATCTTTACGTGCGGCAGTGAAATCGATTACTACTCTGCGTTGCGCTATTTAAAGGAAACATTTAAAGCCAAAAGCCTTTCAGTAAGCGAAATGAAAAGGGGGATCCTTGATCTTCCAGTAAGATTGCTTCACAAACCTGAGGCAAAAAGAGAGGTACAGAATGAAAAGATCAACTGAGAACTTCCAGTTGGAGTTTGAAAACATGCAGGCATGGGGTATCCTGACGAGTCTCGATATCCATGGTTGCGATACGAATCTGATTCGCGATCCGGGGCATATAAAAGAATTCGTAGTACAATTGTGCGACCTGATCGAGATGAAACGATTTGGTGAACCTGTAATCGTTGACTTCGGAGAAGACGAGCGGGTTTCCGGCTATTCATTGACACAATTAATCGAAACCTCTCTTATTTCCGCTCACTTTGCCAATCAATCTGGCACAGTGTATCTTGATATCTTCAGTTGCAAATATTATGATCCCAATGTTGCCGCTGAATTCTCAAAAAACTTCTTCAAGGGTACCGATTACAACCTGAATGTCAATCTCAGGAAATAAATTAAATCAAATAAAAAAAATAGAAAATCTTCGGCGAGTTGCCGGAGATTTTCTATTTAAAACTATTTAACCGAAGGAGTCAAACATGCATAATTGGTTTATTGAGGAATTGGAAATGGATCTCGGGAGATCCATTCAAATTAAATACAAAACTATTCTGGAGTCGGTAAAATCCGAATTCCAACAAATCGATGTGTATGACACATTGCCATTCGGCAAAATGCTGGTTCACGATGAAGTAATCATGCTGACGGAATTCGATGAAGCCCATTACCATGAAATGATAGCCCATGTCGCCATGAACAGCCACCCTAATCCGGAAAATGTCCTGGTGATCGGCGGTGGAGACGGTGGAACGTTACGCGAAGCCCTGAAACACCCGGAAGTGAAAGCCGGCCATCTGTGTGAGATCGACGATAAGGTGGTCGAGGTTTGCAAACGGCATTTCCCGAATATTAGCGGCAGCTTCGACGATCCTCGCACAGAGTGTTTTTTCGAGGATGGCGCCGAGTTTATCAAGAAGAGAAAAAACTTCTATCACATAATACTGGTAGATTCCTCGGATCCGATTGGTCCGGCGGAGGTGTTGTTCAAGGAAGAATTCTACAAGAATATGAAAGAGGCTTTGACCGACGACGGAATCATCGTTACCCAATCGGAATCATTCATGTACCACAGGGCTGTTATCAAAAATATCGCCGAGTTCAGCAAAAAACTCTTCCCCATCTACCGCTATTATTATACAATGGTTCCTACGTACCCCAGCGGGTTGATCGGATTTAGTTATTGCTCCAAAAAGTATGACCCGATCAAGGATTTCAGGGAAGAAAAACTAGAACAACTGAAAAATCTTAAATATTATTCGAAAGAAATTCACCATTCGGCATTCAAGCTTCCGGCATTTTTCAAGATTTAATAGAGTTTTTGAGGTTATTGACAAAAACGAGGTTCCGGTCGCACAACCGGAACTCGCCGTTGAAGCGGTAGCAGCAGAGATAGCCACCTCGGACGGCGCTATAATCGAGGCATGCAATCACAGGGGATTCCAATCGCGGAATCCCGCTAAACCAATAATGTCCAAAAAATACCGGATGCGCATTTGCAGAATACCCTTGCATCCGCATGTCCGCATCGCCGGGCAATTGGAATTCCGATAATTCACGCAACACCGGCTGCGGAGCCTGAGTAATATCGGCGAATGTTCTGCCCCGGGAAATTTCCTCGGGAGTTAGCCACCATTTCACCCGGATCCGCTTCCGGATTTGCCCGTCTCGGTCCCGGTACCATAACCCTCCAGGAAGATCGAGCTCTTTCCCCTTTAGAACCGTTTCCACCAGAGTGAATTCTCTGGTCCCTTCCCTGGCCGACGCCTGAAGGAAATGATTTGTCATCCGGGCAGAATCCCCCAACAACCGTTTCAAGGATTTTATTTCCCCAGGATCCCAACAAGCGTGCACCACTCGCAGGCCGTCGCGTTCTATAAAGAGCGGCAATGTGAGAAACCAATCCAGATAAAGCCGCCACTCGGAGTCTCCGGCTTTTGATATTTCTGTCAACACCATATTGTGTTGGCTCCGGTTTTTTGAATTGTGGGGTCTTAAAAAATTTCCGGAACGATCGCGGGTATGATAACAGAGAGCGTTGTATTCATGATTCCCAATAACCGCCAGGGCGGTCCCATGATCGACCATTCCTTTGACAATACGCAAGGTATCGAGATTGTGCTCACCTCTATCGATGAAATCACCGACAAACACCGCCGTTCTGCCGGGATGGGAAAATATCCCGCTGTCGCGCCTGTATCCCAATGTCTGAAGGAGAGATACCAACATACCGGCACAGCCGTGAATATCGCCGATAATATCGTATCCTTGCATTCCAATCTATCTCTATTTAAAGGGAAGCCCGTCAAACAAGCTCCCTGGCAATTTTTTTCTTAAATCATTCTCAAGAACCAAAGTGTTCGGAAACCAGTTTTTCCACGAGATTATCGTCCGCTTCCTCGGGAACGGTTATATGTCCGCGCTCTTTATTCTTTTCATTCCAGAGATTCACGACTTCCACCGCATTGGGATTCCTGGCCCAGGATCTTCTGGCGATGCCGTTCATCACATCCCACTCCATGGCGGATTTAATAATTTCGTCTTTTTCAAAGCTGCCGTCCAGCACCAAGCCGAACCCGCCGTTAAACGATTTCCCGATTCCGACTCCGCCGCCGTTGGAAAGCACCACCATCGACATTCCGCGGACAGCGTCCCCGGCGAAATTCTGAACAGCCATATCCGCAGTGATATTGCTGCCGTCTTTTATATTCGAGGTTTCACGGAAAGGAGAATCCGTTCCGGACACGTCGTGATGGTCGCGCCCCAACATAACCGGTCCGATAACTCCATCCCTCACCATTTCATTGAATCGCAGAGCGATTTTCACGCGCCCCTCGGTATCGGCATAGAGAATTCGCGCCTGGGTTCCAACGACAAGAGCATTCTTTTCGGCATTTTTTATCCACTCGTAATTATCGCGGTCCATACCGCGGCGGTTGGGATCGATACATTCCATGGCGGCTTTATCGGTTTTCCTCAAATCTTCCGGTTTCCCCGACAGACACACCCAACGGAACGGACCGTAGCCATAATCAAAGCACATCGGCCCCATGATGTGTTCCACGTAACTTGGAAACACAAATCCCGCCGCCGGGTCGTCGGGCGTTATCGCCACACCGGCCTCACCCGCGTCGAAAACCGCCTTCAAAAAGGAATTGCCATAATCCCAGAAATAGGTTCCCCGTTGCGCCAACGTCTTGATCAAAGCGTATTGTTTGATCAATGATCGATCAACCGCTTCTTTGAATTTTACAGGATCCCTTTCCAGCAGTTCGCGGGCTTCCTCGAACGAATAGCCGACCGGAGTGTAACCGCCGCTATATGCATCATGACAGGAGGTTTGGTCCGAGGCCAATTCAACATAGATATCGTTATCCGCCAAATACTGCCAGAGATCCACCACGTTTCCATGGTAGGCGATAGAAACCGGTTTCTTCGACGCGCGATACTCCATAATCCATCCGGCGATTTGCGCGAGATCCGCAGATACCTTCGATACCCATCCCTGACTGTGGCGAGTTGCGATTCTGGAATAATCCACTTCGGCAATCACGCCGATACCTCCAGCGATCTCAACCGCTTTCGGTTGGGCGCCGCTCATTCCCCCAAGACCGGAACTGATATAGACAACTCCAGCCAGATCTTTGTCCTGGGGAATATTCAAATACAAACGGCCGGCGTTTAGAAGGGTGATATAGGTCCCATGGACAATTCCCTGGGGGCCGATGTACATCCAGCCACCAGCGGTCATCTGTCCGTAGTTGGAAACTCCCAAAGACGCGGCTTTGTGAAAATCATCCAGATTGTCGTATAAACCGACAAACATGCCGTTGGTGGAGATAACCCGCGGCGCATCTTTTTTGGATGGAAACAATCCGAGCGGATGGCCGGAATATATGACGAGAGTCTGATCGTCCCTCATCTCCTCGAGGTACGTTTTTATTAAATTGTATTGCATCCAGTTTTGCATAACCTGCCCGCTTTCCCCATATGTCACCAATTCATATGGATAGAGAGCCACATCAAAATCGAGGTTATTGTCAATCATGACTTGAAAAGCTTTCCCCTCGATAGTATTGCCTTTGTATTCATCAAATGGTTTCCCTTTGAGATTTCCGTCGGGACGGAAGCGATAGCCATAAATCCGGCCCCTGGTTTTCAACTCCTCAATGAATTCCGGAGCGATCTCTTCGTGTAAATGCCTGGGGATATACCGCAACGCGTTTTTCAACGCAATCTTTATCTGTCTCCCGGTCAACCGCAACCCACGGTCCGGCGCCCTACGAATCCCCTTCTGGAATTCTTTTTTAGGTGGTAACTGTCCAGGAAAGGTAAGTTCCACTGTTTCTTTGTTTGCCATAATTACCTCCATCCAAGAATGTTGCGGCAGGCCGCATTCGAGACATTATTATACTATGGATTTCCGGCATTGACAACACGGGATATATTTGTTAAAATCAAACTTAAACGAGTAGTGAAACGTAGCTCCCCACATGCTTGTATCCTGGTTAATTCTCCAGATATGGTGCAAATGCAGATTGATTATTAAAAACCGGAGGTTTAAGAAGAAAATGGAAATGAGAGTATATTTCCCCGATGGGAAAAAAGTGCATGCCGAGTACAATGGATTTACACATCAAACCGACCAGCCAACTTATGCTGGAGGCGACGGATCGGCCCCGTCTCCTTTCGAGCTGTTCCTGGCATCCCTGGCCACTTGCGCCGGCTTTTACGTATTGAGTTTTTGTCAACAGCGAGGAATCGATACAAACGAGGTCGAACTCATCCAGAGCGTGGAAGTGAACCCCCAGACACGGATGATCGGGAAATTGAATATTGAGATAAAGCTTCCAGCGGATTTCCCTGAAAAATACCAATCGGCGGTGATTCAATCCGCGGGTTTGTGCGCCGTAAAAAAACATATGGAGACACCGCCGGAATTCAATATTTTCACGACCATTGGATAAAATCGCCAGTATTGGTATAATTGGGTTTAACAATAAAATATGACTGGGGATACATACTGGTCCCCAGTACAATCTGGAGGATGCTGATGTTGACGAATGAAATGAAAGAACGGATCACCGAGGGTTTATTCAAAAAACCAGCGGAGGATGCTAGCTGGAATTGCAGCGAATATGTGACAATTACCCTGGGTTCTTTGCTCAAGATTCCGCAACACCACCTGGACATCCTGCAAAAAACCTCAACCGCCCTGGGTTTCGGTATGGGCGACGGCGCCGGCCCCTGCGGTATTTTATCCGCTATGGTGTTATTGCTTGGTTATCAAAAAGGCCGCCTGGACGCTGAGGATACGACATCCAAACAAATTTGCTATGACCTCGGCAAAGAGCTGAAAGAACGGATTATCGCCCAGCGGCATGAAGTACCGGAAGAATTGACAAACGCCGGTGGATTTTGGAGCCTGCCGGACGGCAACATGGCCTGCCGCAGCATACGGATTCCCGAAGAGGGCTCTCCAGAAGGGATACCTCCCCAACTCTATTGCCGGATTTTCTTAAAAATGGCGCTCAATAGCTTCCATCAAATCGGGGAAAAAATATCCTGAATATTTTTCCCACCAATTGAATTCTACCGCCATTTCTTATATAATACCTTTAAATACTCAATATGCGAGGGGAGATGGAAAACGGAAGCGATTTAAAGAAGCCAAAAATTCTCATGGTGGATGACGACAAGACAATCCTTGATACATGGCCAAAAATTCTTACCAGCAATGGATTTAACGTCATAACGGCAGAAGACGGGAAAACCGCCCTTGATCTAGTGGCAAAGGAATTCCCCGACGTTATTGTGTGCGATATTTTAATTCCCAAAATCGATGGAATAAAATTCTGCGAATTACTCAGAACAAATGATAACTACGTGAATATTCCTGTGATTCTTTGTTCCGGTGTGTTCAAAGATTACGAATTCCGGCTGAAGGTTATAAAATCCCTGGCAGATGATTTTATAGAAAAACCTTTCAACGAATTTGACCTATTAGTAAAAATCAACAAATCCCTTTCCATTGACTAACGCAAAACATCCAGTAATTTTCTGGATGCGCAGTTGACAGGAAAGTCTTTTTATATAGTATTCAATATGTGTAAGGTCAGAGGTTTGTGCAAAAAAATGGATAAAAAGACCCTAAAACTAATGTCGATCGTGCTGTTAGCCCTTTTTTCAAACGCCGCAGGACAATCCGGAACTATCGAGAGCCAGGAATCCCTCAAGTACCGGGTGTCGGTCAACGCGCTGGTGATTCCGCTGTTTGCCGTAGATAATCAAAACCAACCGGTTTTCAATCTGGCCAAAGAGGATCTCCGGTTGACTGTGGATGGCAGTCCCATCTCTTTCTCTATGTTTTCCCGTCATAATTTCGCCGCCCAGGCATTGGAAGAAAAAAAAGTGCCGGTTCTTTTCCAGGAGAAATATATCTTCATTATTATCGACACAATGTTCATCAGCCGCGGCGGTTTCCGCCGGGCCAAAAAGATTACCGCCAAACTAATCGAAACCGGTTCGGAGGGAGA
>JAHELQ010000534.1 GCA_024644125.1 Candidatus Aminicenantota bacterium
GATTGGAGCCGTACCTGTCCGGGATTTATGAGTACAGGACCACGACCCAAAAGGGGAAGTATGATTTTTATCGGAGATATTCCATTTCTCCACGGCGGTGTTTGGTGGTGGAGCGGAAGATGAATAATGTATGGAAATATGTGGGGCTCCGGCGGGAAACGATATATGAAGAAGAGGATTTGTTGGTTCAGCGGATTCATTGAGGTCGGGTGCCGGTTATGAATAATATCTATTTTTTTCTGGAGATCGTCTTTCTCCTTCTCTTATTGGTGGCGTTGGACCGCAAAACTGTGGAGAGCGTGGGGAAGTACGCCATTATTTTAGGCTATGTTCTTGTCTATCCGCTGACCGCTTTTCTGGTGCCGGAGGTGGATGCCGGCCCATTGCGGCTGGATGCCGGCAGGGCGTTTTTGCTTCTGTTCTGGGGAGTTTTTTTTATGTTGGCGCTTAAAAATCCCCGGAAGATAAAAATCTGCAAGATAGCGCTGGCAATGATCGCCTACAATCTGTATCTTCTGATTTCCAGTTGGATGAGTGGGATTTTTTACAAGAACGAAGTGGTGAATTTTCTCCTACCGGTGGGTATTGTACTTCTTATGGATAATATCGAGTATCAACCCCGGGACCTTGTTGTATTTGAAAAGGTTGCGGCTCTTTTGGTGGTGGTGGTGGCGGTGGTGAGCGTTTTGCAGATCACAGTCGATCCATATCTTTTTAGCAGCGCTTACGCGGATGATGGAACCAGGTTGTATCAAATCGACAGCGCCCTTTACCGCAATCGATCGGTATTCGCCGGCATTGGAATGAACGAAGGGGGAATCGCGATGGGATTCCTGGCTCTTATTATGATGTTCAAAAATTTCTATAAAGTCCGTTTCAAGTATTTGGCTCTCAGCGGTATGATTCTATTTTCCGTGTTGGTGACATTTTCCCGTTATGTGTGGTTGATGCCGGTGATCGGAATGTTGTTCTTCATTTTTTATAAATTCAGGGGAGAGCGCAAAGTGGCGGCTCTGGTTATGATAATGGCGGCGGTTATAGTTGCATCGTCAGTCTATAGCAGTAATCCGCCGGCTGGAGTTTCAACATTGGAGAATGTGGCTGGTAGAAGCGTGGAGGGTCGCATCCAGTCCATCGATATATACTTCAGGCATTTTTGGGGCAAGAGGATGATATTTGGATTCGGAGACTGGACCCAGCAATCCGGGGCTTTTTTCCAATATGGCCGACACACGGTTCACAATGGTATTCTGGATGTATTGTTCAGGGGAGGATTTGTAGGATTGGGTTTGTTTTTTCTTGTTTTATACCAGATATTCCGGCGGGGGAGGATGGTTTTCAAGCGAACCGGCAATCCGGTTTTTATGGCGTTTGTGGTGATATATTTATTTATCAATACAACTGCCGGACTGAATTTTTTCCATTATTTCGGGTTTTTGACAATGCTCTTTTACCTGTCTATCTATTATCAGGTGGAACCGGAACGTAACCGGGAACCGGAGCCGGAAAAAACATGACCAGGGCAATGGCTTTGATTTTGAATGCCGCACGGAGCAAGCGGGTGAAGCAAGTGGGCTCCCTGTACACGTCGATGGTATTCAGTATTCTTCTTGGCATTGGCGTGAGTGTGGTGAACACTCGTATTCTCGGCCCCCGGATTTATGGGGATTTTAAGTTTTTGCAAACGTTGTTCGGATTTGCCGCCCCATTTTTTACACTGGGATATCTAGTGGCCAGTAGCCGGTTGTTGGCTCAAAAAGAAAATCAGGATATTCGCAGGCAATTGACAGGAAGCCTACTCGTGTTATCGGCTGCGCTATCTATTGTTTTCAGCCTGGTGCTTTTCTTGTTTTCCTTTTTTCAGGACCGGTTGTTCGATAATGATCTGGGTTGGATGATCCGGCTGTTTTCACCCTTGATGTTTGTATTTATCTTCCGTATGAGTCTGGAATCGATTATGCAAGGAGATAACCGTATTTATGAATTATCGGTTTTCCATTCGGGGCCTAAGGCGTTATATCTAATGGGGGCGTTACTCTTCAATATGGTGATGCCTCTTACTCTGGTTAGCGCGATGGCCATCCAGTTATTGGTTCTAGCCGCCGTGATAGCTGTCATGGTTGTAAGATTGAATCCGGTTTTTTCGAATTTCAAAAAATACTACGCCGTTATCCGGGAGGAAACCCGGAGTTATGGCTTCCAGGTTTATGTCGGTTCTATCGTTGGGGTGACCTCCGGACAATTGGCGGGTCTGGCTGTGGGATATTTTACTCACGACAATACCAATGTGGGGTATTTCGCCCTGGCGATCGTCACCACAACCCCGTTGACATTGATTCCCAGCGTTGTGGGTACAGCGTTTTTCAAGGATTTCGCCAATCAGAAATACATCCCCGTCAGTACTACCTGGGTGACGGTGGGACTCTCTCTGTCGGCTCTAGTGGGCTTTATTTTGATAATCAAGCCCGCGGTATTGCTTTTGTATTCCAGCGACTATGTGGCGGTGATTCCCTATGCGTATATCATTGCCACCGGTTCCATCGCCCATGGCTTCGGCACTTTTTTCAATCGCTTCCTGGGAGCCCACGGGCAGGGTAAGGCCCTGAGAAACGGAGCCATCGCCGTCGGCGTTGCCAATGTTTTCGGCAGCACGTTGTTGGTTTACTGGCTGGGAACGTATGGGGCCGTTATCTCCAGGCTACTGGCAGGTATTGTATTTGTGTCGGCGATGTTGTACTACTATTTGCGATATATCCGGGCGGCGGCGGTTCAGGAGTGACATGCCAAACGTAGTCCGAAAACTCCACTCCGATGCCAGGGGGTATCTCTTCAAGTTTTTCCGGGGATACAGATTGTCTGCGTTTTCCTGGTGTTGCACGAGGTGGGCGTATATGGCGGCTGTGATGAAAGGGATCCGGTTGGAAAGCGGTTGCCGGTTTTTTGGAAGGCCTGTGATGATAAGGATGCCCATGAGTTGTATCACTGTCGGCTCTCATTGCGCCTTCCGGTCTGATATCAGTTCAAATCTAGTGGGAGTGAACCGGCGATGTATTCTCGCCACATTGAAGGAAGGAGCCGAAATCGTCATCGGGGAGGGGTCGCGCTTCAGTGGAGTTGTGGTGGCGGCGGCCGAGCAGATCATCATCGGCAAGGGCGTGCTCTGCGGCGCCAATGTGTTGATTACCGATTATGATTGGCATCCGGTGGAACCGCACCTGCGTCATAATGGGCAGGCTTTGTCGAAGAGAGTCATCATAGGGGATAATGTGTGGCTGGGGGTGAACGCCGTTGTGTTGAGAGGGGTGAAAATTGGAAAAAACAGCGTTGTCGCCGCCAATAGCCTGGTGACTCACAACATTCCCGCTGATGTCATTGCCGGCGGGAATCCATGCATGGTGTTGAAACGTCTATAAGGGGAAACGGTTTGAAAAAAGCGTTGATTACAGGAATTACCGGTAAGGACGGTTCGTACCTGGCGGAGCTGTTGTTGGAAAAAGAGTACGAGGTTCACGGTATAATCCGCAGGGCGTCGTCGTTCAATACTCACCGGATCGAGCATCTTTACCGCGATCCCCATCAAGAAGAGGTGAGGTTGTTTTTACACTATGGAGATTTGACGGATTCCAGCAATCTAAACCGGTTGCTGGAAAAGATCCAGCCGGATGAGATTTACAATCTCGCGGCTCAAAGCCATGTGAAAGTGTCGTTTGAGGTGCCGGAATACACGGCTGATGTCAATGCCGTAGGTGTTTTGCGCTTGTTGGACGCGGTAAAGGCAGCCCGGATCCCCGCCCGTTTTTACCAGGCCTCCACCAGTGAATTGTATGGGAAGGTTCAACAAATTCCACAGACCGAGCTCACTCCGTTTTATCCCCGCAGCCCGTATGGAATTGCCAAGCAATATGCCTTCTGGATTGTCAAGAATTACCGTGAGGCGTATGGTCTTTATGCT
>JAHELQ010000076.1:0-13803 GCA_024644125.1 Candidatus Aminicenantota bacterium
ACGACGCCAACAGAGCAATAATTCATAAAATGAGACCGGAAACCGATATTTTCAGCAAAACATTCTTCATCGGCGGTCCTCCACGAAGTGGAACAACCTTTATCGCGAGCTTCCTTAACACGCATTCCTCTGTTTTTACGGCAATCGACGACCACGTCTGTGAATGTTGGGATCTCTATTATTATAAAACCCGTGTTGGTCTGCTTCGGGAAATCAGGGAAGGCCGCGTCGATAGTCAGCGGTTCCACCAGATTCTCACCAATCGTTTGCTGGAAGGAGACGCTCTCAAGGGAATCGCTCCCTCGCCCAAAGTGGCGCAAATGGCATTCGAGCCGCCGCCGCAACGACCCGGCGAACCAACGATAGACGCGGATCTGAAACTCCAACGGCACCGCGTCCCGCTGGAATCGTTGCCACTGGGGTTCAAGTTATGTTTAAAATCTCCGGAAATATCTTTTTTTCTGCAAGACCTGGAAGAGATATTTCCCGAGGTTGGATTCATTCTCGTATACAGGCCGCTCGTGGAAATCGCCGAATCAATGTACCGCAAAGGGCACACGGTAAAAAAGGTCGCCGTCTTTCACCGGGAGTGGCGCGAAGAGACAACCGCCGACGGCAGATCGATCCCCCCGCCGGGAGTGGCGGCCCAATGGAATCATCTATGGGGAGAGGCAACCGATTTCCAGCGTTGCGTCATTTACGCGGCAAGCCATTTGAAGGCTTTATTGACAGGTATACCTGCCATTAAAGCAAAAAAAACTTTCGTTTACAACCATGCGGATCTTCGCCGGCAGCCGCGGGATATCCTCCGGGGAATGGCTTTGTTCATGAATATCGATCCGGCAGGTTTTCAAGATCCGGCGGGCATTCTTAACACTGAAGAACCGCATATTCCGTTAGAACTCAAGAGAGAAATGGTTGATTTGGAAAAAGAGTTGGATCTTTGTAGACTCGAGCTGGAAATGAAAAACCTCCATTCCCTGTGGTGAAAAAATGACCTCGATATTACCTCAAAATCCAATTTTTATTGGCGGCTACTCCTGTTCCTGCCAGCCGTTACTCCGTAGTTTGTTGGTTACGCAACATTGGAATTCCGTCTGACGAAACGCATGAAAGCCTTCGGTTACGCATCTTTTTTGAATAACAATAGGGAAAACAATGATTGAGTATAATCCACAAGAGCCAATGATTTCTCTCCATATCCCAAAGTGCGGGGGGCAAAGTTTGCGGCGGACTCTGACCGGATGGTTCGGCCCCCGGTTTAAAATCCATTATTATCAGCAATATAACGCGATGCCGCCTAAACATGATCTCGAACCCGGTCTATGCATCCACGGCCATTTCAACCGGGAGAAAAATATGGGAGCCGACCAATACTATCCTGAAATCAAACAATTTATTACTGTTGTGAGGGATCCCCTGGAAATAGCCCTATCCTACTATTTTTTCTGGAAACGAAAAGATCGGAGCCGGAGACTATCATTGGGACTTTTACAGGAAGGAGATGAACACGATTATCGCAATATAGACGATTTTTTTGTCAAGATGCCAAAATCACATTTGACACTATTTCTGCCGGTCGCGATATCGCCGGCAAATTACAAAGATGTATTGGATAGGTATTTCATCTGGATAGGCTTTACGGAAGAGCTTCAGGAATGTATCGATATGTTCGCCAGCCGCCTGAATTTACCTAAAGCCGCCATCGAACACATCAACGACTCCCCAAGGGATGAAGAGCTCTCCCCTTCATTGAAAAAGAAATTCATGGGCGAAAACCAATTCGAGTTTGAAATCATCGACTACATCCGCCGGCAATATGGGTACTGACCAATGATCATATTATCCGTAGGTTTGCCGAAATCGGGTAGCGCCTGGTATTACTATATGACAAACGATCTGGTGGTAGCAGCCGGTCACGACGATTCCACTCATATAAAAGAGAAATACAACCTTCACCACATTCTAAAATTCCCGACCTGCAACATTCAGGAACCAACCGCAGAAAAGCTGGATCTTTTGTTGAAACCGCCGGTAATCGATTCGACATTCACCGTGAAGACCCATTTCCCGCCCAATGACGCATTACTAAAGTATATGAACTCAGGAGACATAAAAGTAACCTTGATGATCAGGGACCCAAGGGATATCGCCCTATCGGGATTCGAAGCCGGGGTAGCGATGCGCTATCGTGGGAAAAGAGGCACCTTCGCCAATATCACGACCCTCGCCGAGGCAATCATCTGGACAGAAAGATGGTTAGACAAAACCTGGAGTACCTGGAAGCGGATCGACGGCATCCTGAAAGTCAAATATGAAGATGTGCTGCTATCGCCGCTACATGAACTGAATCGCTTGAGCGACTTTCTAGACTTTCAGATTCCGAAAGAATCATTACAAGCAATCGCTTCCCATTGGAGCAAGAACTCCGGGGCCAAGAAAAATCCCTCCATAGGACACTTTAACAAAGGAATCAGCGGCCGTCATCGGCAGGCTATTCGCGGCGCGGATCTTGCTTTATGCCGGGAACGCCTGGGGGAATATATCGAAGCGATGGGGTATGTGTCATGAGCCGGATTTGCTATTTCACACGTTTTTTACCTTCCCTGGAACGAGGAGGTGGAAGCCGCCGGACCATGCAAATCGCAGGCATTTTCGAAAACGCCGGAATCCGGTTCATCTCAGCGCTTAAAGGCGACGGAATGCCGGAAGATAGATTCCGCCAAATCGAAGAACTGGTTGGAAAATTCGATGTTCAAACCGAAGCAAGCAGAAATGACATTTCCCTCTGGAGTCCGCAACGGCGGAGAGGCGCGTTTCGTTTGAAAGAAATTTCAATGGAATGGAGTAATAATTCAGGACATTTCGAGGGTATTCCCCTGGCATTGGTGGACGATCCGGTTTACTTCCCGGACCTGATGGAGCATCTCGTAAAACAAAAAATCCCGGTCATCGCGATTTGCCACAATATAGAATCCCTTTCACGAGGCCAGGTGAACGAAGGCAAGCTAATGCAACTTCTGGATAAAGAGATTGGGATTTTAAGAACAGCGGACATGGTTATCACCATCTCGAAGGAAGAGGATTGGCTTCTCAACAACCTGGGACTTTCATCACACTTTTTCCCATATTTCCCGGTCGATCCGATACAGACGCGAATGGATGGCATCCGGGAACGCAGGATCACATCCGAACAATCCGGCTATCTTATGATGGGAACGGCCCATAATATACAAACCCGCTATGGAATGGAACGGTTGATCCAATTCTGGCAGGAGAACCGGTTAGAAAAAACATTTGGGGAATTATGGATAACAGGCTTCGGTACCGAAACACTCTTGCCTCCCCGTGAACCGAAGCACGGAATCGAGATCCTGGGCAGCCTTCCGGACCTTGACCTGGATCGCGTTCTCACAAAGACAAAAGCATGTATTTGTTATCAGGAGAGTGGCGCCGGAGCACTGACCCGTATCCCCGAATTATTGTTGGCAGGTATTCCGGTGGTGGCGAATAATTATGCCGCCCGGACCCATTCCGGTACCCCGGGAGTCATTGAGTTCAACCGTCTGGAAGATTTAGGGCAGACATTGAGAACAAACGACATTTCATCCTTGCAGATTCCCCGGCCGGAACCGCCCGACCCAACGTCGCTAAAACATAAAATACTCTCGTTCAGGTCAAACGCATAAATTATTCCAATGGTCACCAAAACACTACAATTGAAAAAGCCAATCGGTAAAACACTCGTTCTAGCTATGCTTCTCCTTGCCGTCACCATATCGGTACTGGAATTGATGGCCCGCCTCCCGTTGATCAACGCGATATTGCCGGCCCCCAGCATTGGTACGCCGCATAAAAAACTCGACCTTAATTTCAGCTTTCTCGATAGGTTGATACAAGAAGAAGGTTCGGTCGATTGCCTTTTTATCGGAAGTTCGATGGTGAAAGCGTCGATCGATCCTGAAATCATATCGAAAACCATTGCGGAAATGAACGGCAAAAAAATTCGTTGTTTCAATTTCGGTGTGGCAGGCTTTACACCCATGGTTGCCGCTGATCTGGCGGAAATAATGATACGAAAATACAATCCCCGCATATTAGTCTGGGGGGTATCGCCGGAATCTTTCATTGAAGGGGCCGGCAGGAAAGCGAAAGATTTGTTCAAGTCCAATCCATGGTACCGTTACCAGATGGGGAAATTTAATCTTCAAGGGTGGTTGACTGAGCACTCCAAAGCCTTCAGATATTTTCTCCGTTTTCGAATTTGGTTGGAAAGACCCCAATTATCACGAGAACTGACATTGAGGGAAAATGGGATGTCCAGGTACGGATTTAGTCGAAAAAACAGAGAGCAACTCCTACAACCAGCGCCTTTAGGTTTGCCCGAGGAAAATGAGATCATTCCTGAGAGCCAAAAGCTGTACTTTTCCCAAAAAGCCTTTTCAGACCTGAAGAAAGTAGCTAAACATACTTCCAATACAAAAATTGTACTTATTGAAATTCCAGTACATAAAAGCATAAAAAGAATCTATAAAAACAACAAAAATCTACGCACATCAATCCGCGAAACCATTCTTCAGTTTGTGACCGACGAAAATATTCCATTCATCCGCTCCCAACATCTGGAACTGATTCCGGATGATGGTTGGAAAAACATGAACCATATGAATGTCAAAGGCGCGGATATTTTTAGCGACTGGTTGGGCATACAATTAGCAAAGGAAATATTATGAATCCTGAAACTGTAAAAGAAAAACTGAAACACTATATTTTGACCGAAATCCTGAGAAATCCGGGTTACTCGATCGAAACCGACGAGCCATTGATCTCCGGCGGCCTGATAGACTCATTTTCTCTCGTGCACATCGCGGTATTTGTGGAAAATGAATTCGGAGTTAAAATACCAGATACGGAAATGACTGCCGAGAACATGGACACGATCGATGCAATGACACTGCGAATCATGCAGGAGGCTGAGTGATCGATGGGTTACACGTCTTTGTTTGAGCCATTGCGGGAAAATATTGAAGAATTCCCGGATAAAACCGCATACATTCTGATCCAGGACAACGATATCGAGGAACAGGTAACATTCAGTGAATTGAACGGCAATATTCAGTCGGCCGCGACAGCAATGAAAAACGCAGGTCTTTGCAGAGGCGATATCGTCATTCTGGCGTTACGGCATTCCCACCAACTGATCGCCTCTTTCTGGGCAGCCCAATATATTGGAGCTACACCGACTATTTTCCCCTACCCTGCTCCAATGCAAAATCATGAAAAATACCGTGAAAAATTGAGGAACCTTGTAAATAATTCAGGCGCTCGGGCAACCGTTGTCATTTCAGGGTGGAAAGACAATATAGAAGACATGGATGCGAATTCCCATCGCCTGATTCTGGACGAAGAACTCATCCGAATCCCGGACACATGCGACGGGTGTATAGATCCCGATATTTCCCGCGGAGAAGAAATCGCTTACATACAATATACCAGCGGCTCTACTGGATTACAAAAAGGAGTTATGCTCTCTCACAGAGCGATCCTTAATTTTACCGCTAGCTTTGTCGAAGGAATCGATTTTCGCGAAGGGGATACGGTAGTCAACTGGCTCCCGCTCTACCATGACTTCGGGTTGTTCGCCGGTTTTGTCGTACCTCTGATCTGCAGGTTCACCGCAATTTTATTGTCGCCGTTCAAATGGGTTCGCAATCCGAAACTCCTCATGGATGTTATCACAAAATTCAAAGCCACAATGTGTTGGATGCCGAATTTCGGATTCAATCATTCGGTCAGAAGTATTCCCGAATCGCGCCTAAAAGGAATTGATCTCACAAGCTTGCGTACAATGGGAAGCGGCGGCGAGCCGATTCAATTTAGCAGTCAGCAAAAATTTATCACCCACTTTCACACCGCCGGCTTTCGCCCGGCGTCCATGACAACCGGCTACGGAATGGCGGAAAACACTCTCACCGTATCGATCGGCACGCCGAATATTCCACCAACTATCGATTGGGTCGATAGCCGCAGCTTATCGCAATCCAACAAGGCCGTTCCAACGAAACCCGACGCCGTAGGGGCTATACCCATCGCAAGTTGCGGTCCTCCGGTTCCTGGCGTGGAAATCAGGATTGAGGACAAGCATGGCAATATTCTTGAACAACGGCAAAAAGGGCAAATTGTCATCCGGTCGAATTCCCTATTTAGCGGCTACCATCAAAGACCGGACCTTACCGAACAGGTATTGAAAGATGGTTGGTATTTTACCGGGGATATGGGATACATGGCGAGCGGAGAATTATACATCACCGGCCGTATGAAAGATCTTATCATAATCGGAGGCGAAAATATCCATCCGGAAGATCTCGAAGCGATAGCAGCTTCAACAACTGGAATTCAAGCAGACCGGTGCGTTTCGTTCGGCATTCACGATCCATTGCAAGGAACGGAAAAAATTATCTTGATCTGCAACCTTGAACGATCCGTCGTCGAAAGCGAAAAGGCGCGTATCGAAAAAGCCCTCCGCCGCAAAGTGATGGAAGAGATGGGAATCACACTGGGAGAAGTTCTCCTGGTGAATAACGGCTGGATTATAAAAACGCAGAACGGTAAACTCGCCCGGAATGCAAACCGGGAAAAATACCTGGCACAACTGGGAAATAGAGACGCATGATTATTCATCCATTGACTTTCGCAGGTTTTGTACTGCTTACCCTTGTAATTTACTACTCACTAGAACACCGGCTCCAGAAATATCTGCTGTTGACGGCCTCTTATATTTTCTACTTCACATGGTCATGGCAGTTCCCGGTAGTCCTGGCGATAATCACCGCCTTCAATTTCGGTTGGGCGTTTACATTAAGAGAATCAAACCACCGGCGGCCGTTGTTTTTGTGGATAGGAATCATTTTTAATGTAGGATTTTTAATTTTTTTCAAATATTCCGACTTTTTCGTACCCGCGGCATTGGCATTATTTAAACAAATGGGCATGCCTTTTAGGCTAGAAACGCTGAAGATTTTGCTTCCTGTAGGCCTCTCGTTTTACATTCTCCAAACCATCTCATATCTGGTGGATGTGTATCGTAAACAATGCCCCCCCAGTAAAAATCCAGTAAACTTCGCTTTGTACCTGGCCTATTTCCCGAAACTCACAGCGGGGCCTATCGAACGGGCAAAATCATTTTTAACCCAAATTCAAGACCGAAAGATCGTCGATGAGACAATGATCTCAGAAAGCGCAACCCTTATAGCGACCGGATTAGTGCGAAAAATCGTCGTCGCCGATCCTCTTTTGGCCGCAATTCCCCAGAGTATTTTTAGAAATCCGTCCTCCCATTCCCCGATCGAATTGGCGGCCTGGATGATTGCCTATATCTTCGGATTGTACAATGATTTTTGCGGATACACAAATATCGCCAGAGGAGTGAGCGGCTTATTCGGAATCCGGCTTTCCCGTAATTTTGCGCAACCATTCTTTTCCCGAAACTTAACGGAAATTTGGACCCGCTGGCACATAAGCCTATCGTTATGGCTAAGGGACTATATTTATTTTCCGTTAAGCCGCGCGCTTGTCCGCCGCAACCCATCCAGAACCAATACAATGAACATCATCTTACCTCCATTGATCACAATGGCTATCAGTGGATTCTGGCATGGCCGGGAACTCCACTTTGTGGTATGGGGAGTGATGATAGGAGTATTCCTTATCATAGAGAGGATACTCAATTTGGTAAAGCCGGGGGAACCTATGGGAAAACGCCCGTTATACCGTCAATTAATAGGAATGACGACAGTTTTTGGACTGGTGTTCTTTACAGTGATTTTTTTCCGCCTGGAAATTCCTTTAGCCCTCCAATTTCTAGACGGCCTCTTTACCTGGACATCGACCGCCCTGCCCGATTCCCGGATATTTCTACTTATCATTCCGGCGTTATGGATCGATTGGATTCAATATCGGCATCAAAGCGAATTTGTTTTCATGAAATGGCCGCTATTCCGCAGAGCGGCAGTATTGGCTTTAGCGCTCATTGCGATTTTTTTATCGGCAATGCCTCAAACTCCCTCCCCTTTTATCTACCAGGGATTTTGATTATAACACCATATTTTTTGAACTAAGGAGAGATAGCGTAAATATGCAAAGATTTTGTTCACACCCTTTCAAAAGGGCCCACCTAAGTGTTAACGGCGATGTATTTGTTTGTTGCTCCGCGTGGATGAACAAACCTATCGGCAATGTCTTCACACATAAATTCAACGAGATCTGGAACTCTTCCGAAGCGCAAGAGATTCGCAGCTCCATATTTGATGAAACGTTCAGATATTGCAACCACGAACGGTGCCCTCATATTGTGTCAGGTTCTGTTCTTCAGGAGGCGAGCGATCCCAATTACGAAGACCTGATCGACAGGAAACCGCTTATACTGGATTCGGGGCCACAACTACTCAGTCTTAATTACGATTTTTCCTGCAATCTAGCATGCCCGTCCTGCCGCGAAACGTTTCGGATGATGGATCCGGTACAACAGAAGCAACTCATCCACTTCCAGGATTCCCTACTGGAATCAGAGTTATTTCAAAACACCAGACGGTTGACAGTGACAGGCGCGGGCGAACCATTCGCCAGTAACGTTTTTATGGACCTGTTCGGAAAAATAAATCGCAAAATCCTGCCCTCGTTAAAAATAACCCTGCGCACCAATGGCATTTTATTTAATTCATCAAACTGGGCAATGATTAAAAACATTCACTACGCTGTCGATATCGTATCGATCTCCATCGATGCTGTCACCAGGGAAACCTATCAAATCGTGAGAAGAGGGGGCAACTATGATCGGTTACTCAAAAACCTCTATTTCATCAGAGGTTTGAAAAAAACGCACCTGTTCAGGACCAAATTCAATTTCGTTGTCCAGAGAGCGAATTATCGGGAAATGCCCCAGTTTGTCCAATTCGCCAGAAGATTCGATTGCGACCGGGTAGCGTTTACCAGGATCATCAACCTTGGAACATTCGATGAGAATCAGTTTAGCTCCGTGGGAATCCATCTGCCGGATCATCCCGAATACCCTCATTTTCAGGAAGTCCTCAACCATCCAGATCTCCAGGATCCCATTGTCAGAATCCGAAATATTTCAGTGGAAGAAGAATAAAAACTGCGAGGAGGCGTGAAGAATTGATTCAATATGACAGCAATAAGCCATTGATAATTATCCATATTCCCAAATGCGGAGGGACCACTCTCGAAAACATATTCAGGACCTGGTTCGGCGCTAACTTTTTCCCGCACTATTACCGCATTGCCGAAGATCAGAAGCCTACCCGGCACCCGCTTTTAGCAGGATCTTGCATTTATGGGCATTTTAACCGAAACCGGGAATTTGGAGTCGAGGATTATTATCCTGAAGTGAACCAGTTCGTGACATTTATACGAAACCCTCTGGAAATAGCCACATCAAACTATTTCTATTGGAAAAGAACGCTGAGACCCCTAAGGATAAAAAATGGAAAGTTGCTAGAGGGAGACCACCTGGACTATAGAAACATTCAGGATTTCTTCGAAAAACGCCCACGTTCTCATTTACTCAATTTTTTGCCAAAAGAAATCAATGAAATAAATTACAAACTAGTTCTGGAAGAAAAATTCGTTTACATCGGTATCACCGAAGACCTGGAAACGTCGGTAAGCCAATTAGCGCAGCGCCTGGGGCTTCCAGAAGTACCCCCCTCCCATCTGAACAAAAGTGTCCATGACGAGCAGTTGCCGGAAGAGTTAAAACATAAATTCGAAAAGGATAACGAACTAGAATACCTCATCTACGATTATGTCAAATCTAGCTATAATTGCGACAATCCCTGACGGAACTCCACATGAGAAAAAAAATAACCATTGCCCATATCATTAACCCAGTCAAGGCGCACGAACGATCGGATCTTCACAAGGCCCAACCCATCACACTCGAAACCATGCGCATTGCGTCAAATTACGACTCATTGGCTTCAAACGGAGTGGCAGTTCAATTGTATGCGGCATATTTCCCTGAAGATGAACATATCGTTCCCCATTATTTTAAAAAAACACGCCATCTTTCCCGTAGTATCCCCGACATCGGACACTTCAAAATAAACAGAAAACTCCCACTTCTCGTCGATATTCTGGATCGCCTGTATGAAACCGCGCAAGACGCTGATTACTTCATTTATACTAACGCCGATATCGCGTTACTGCCTCATTTTTATCTATCTGTGGCAGCCTTTATCGAGGATGGATACGATGCTTTTGTCGTCAACAGGAGAACATTGCCGGCGGTTAGTACTGAAATTAACGACATTCCAAAGTTGTATGCCCAAACCGGCGAATCCCACATCGGCCACGATTGTTTTGTATTCCGGCGTAGCGCATACCCCGGCTTCCGTCTGGGCAATGTCGGTATTGGCATACGTCTTGTGGGTAGAGTATTGATATGGAATCTTATCGCCCAGGCGGAAAAATTCATGGAATTCAAAGACCTGCATCTCACCTTTCACCTTGGCCAGGACAAACCGTGGAAAAACCCTGACCTCAAAGATTATGACACCCACAACAACCGGGAAGCGGTGTCCGTTTTGCGTCAATTAAACGATGAATATGAATTGTTGGGTACGTTGAAAGAAAAATTCCCGGATTATCTCGTCGCCATTGAATTTCCTGGAGCGTAATCGATGGGAAACGCTAATTTTTCTACCCTGCACCATGTGGATCAGGAAACTATCGATTGGATGTACAATGCCTATTCGCCGGTATTCATTCTTTCCACCGGACGGTCCGGTTCGAAATTTATCGCCGGCCTGTTGGATTTATCGCCTCAGGCGGACTCGTTTCACGAACCGCGGCCGACATTGCAATACTTTTCCAATTATGCGTTTCATCACCAGGATCAACCGGAAATTCTCGAAAAAATGATAAATGGAGCCAGGATGGAGCTGGTTTTGGAAACACTCATTCAGGACAAAATTTATATTGAATCCAATCAATGCCTGACTTTTTTCGCTCCAATCCTGAAAGGAATTTTCAAAAATGCAAAATTCATCCATGTGATTCGGCACCCTGGAGATTTTGTCCGAAGCGCCATTCGCAAGGGATGGCACAAAAATGACTCTATCTGGGAGTCGGGGAGGATTCGCGCCGAAGATGCAAACTCATGGAACAAGCTCGATCATGTAGCCAGGCTCGCATGGGTTTGGGACGCAACCAATCGTTTTATTGAGAAATTCAAAAATAACCTCCCTTCAACTGAAATATTTACGTGCAAAATTGAAGATCTTACCACCAATTGGCAAAAACCCCGCGACCTCTTCTCGTTCGCCGGGGTGCGACAACCAACGGATTCCGAAATCAGCCATTTCCAGAAACAGCGGATCAACGAATTTAGAGTCGGACCTAATGAGCCTCCGAATATCCAAAAAATTCACCAATTCCCTGAATATGAAGACTGGGATGAAGAAATGAAACAATCACTTTCGATATATTCGAAAGAGCTAGCCCGGCTATACAAATATAACCTATAAAAGGAACCAACGCATGATTGTTATCAGCGCAGGACTACAAAAATCCGGCAGCGGACTCTTTTTTAACCTGACCAACGACATTCTGCAAGCGGCAGGAGAAGAAGACGCAAGGCAAATTCGAAAACAATTCGGCCTCGAGGGACTGATCGAACATTATAATTGTAATGTGGGAGAACTCTCGTGGGAAAAACTGAAACCTTTAATTTCACTACATTTCAAAGGAAAAAACTTCGTCATAAAAACTCATGAGCCGCCGACATCCATCTCGACATGGTTGGCTCGGTTGAATATTCTCCGCCCTACGTTTATTTACCGTGATCCGAGGGATGTCGTACTCTCAGCTCTAAACCACGGGAAAAAAATCATAGAAAAAAGCGAAAGCCACACCTTCGCGGTATGTACATCTATAGAAAAAACCGTACCCATGGTGTGCTCCTGGGTGGAGAACAGCGTCATCCCATGGTTGCGATCTTCCAATGTGCATACAATCAAGTACGAGAACCTGATGGGCGATCCGGCTCTCGAAATGAAGCGGCTGGCAAATTTTCTTGGCATCGATCTCGGCGATTCAGCTTTGGAAAAAATTTTCCGGAAGTATGAACCAGGCCGGTTGGATAATTTCCAGAAGGACTATCTCCATTTTAATGAAGGCATAGTTGGAGCGTTCCGCCAGTCAATGAGAGAGGAAGAATTGGAAATGTGCAATCGGCAGTTCGCGCCTTATCTCGAAATTATGGGGTATCCCACCGAATAGTAGTGGAGGTAAAAAATGACGGTTCCGCCTTTACTATCAGTCATAGTAGCCAATTACAACAATGGGAATTACATCCGAGATTGCCTCGACAGTATCCTGGAACAAAGCTACCGTAAGATTGAGGTCATCATTGTCGATGATTGCTCCTCCGACGGTTCGGCAGAGATTATCGAAGAATTCACATCCAGACACCCGCAAACGGTAAAAGGATATTTCAATTCTTCAAACAGAGGGGTAGCATTTACCAGACACAGGGCCGTTCAGGAAGCGACGGGAGAATATATCACCACTCTGGACAGCGACGATTATTATTACCAAAAGGAAAAGCTGAAAGAGGAACTTGATCTAGTTCTTCAACACAAACACGCGTCAGGCAAGGATATTATCGCATTCTCGAACATCGCCCTCGTAAATCCGGACAAAAGTCTGATTCAATTTTGGGACCAGATCAGCCCGGTAAAAGAGGGCCATATATTTGAAGATATCATCGGCCGATCATGTATGATTCCCCGCGATTTTGTCATGAACAAAGAACTCTATTTCGCGGTGGGCGGATATGATTGTTCGCTCCCACTCTTCGAAGACTGGGACCTGAAAATCCGATTATCTCATCACTATGAATTCCTTTACACCAAAATTCCCGGGACAGCCTACCGGCGCCTTGGGACGGGATTATCATCCAGACCCCAAGAGGAAATCATTCATTGGTTGAATACAGTTTTCGAAAAAAATATTAGCCTGGCTGAGCAAACCCAGGGAGAAATAACCAGGGTATTTGAGGAATTTTTGGCAAAATTCGATTGATAAGAAATTTAAGGACTCGATTGTGATCAAAAAACAGATATTTATTCATTCGTTGTTCCGCACGGGTAGCACCTACCTCTGGAATAAGTTCCGGCAATATGATAATTATTATTGTTACTATGAACCATTTCATCCAAATCTTAACGAAGTGAATTTACACAATATTGAAAACATATTGACCAAAGACTACAAGGCGGTTCACCATCCAACTCTTTCCAGGTATTACCTGTATGAATACCGGCAAATATTGTCGCCTGAACACAGGGGGCTCCCTTACTTCAAAAAATCCTTCAGCTTCGATGAATTTTGCCATAACCAGGACAATCCCGACGCAGTTAAATATATCAACCATTTGATCAAAAATGCCAGGGATAAAATTCCGGTTTTCCAATTCAACCGCTCAGCCGGCCGAATCCGTTGGTTTGCAGACACCTTCCCTGAGGGCCTTAATCTCTACCTTGTCAGGAACCCAAGGGATCAATGGCAATCCTATTGGGAGCTCTTTCACCGGACCAATTACGCGTCATTCTTCATCATGGATCTTCTAACCGCGAGCATTAATGCAGACTCATACTATTTTCAGCCCCTCTCCCGCACTTTACCGCTCTTCACGTTCAACCTCGACAAATACGAAAAAGAAGAACAATTTTACCGGGTCGCGCTCCGCTGTTATTCCGACGAGGAGAAGTACCTGGTTTT
>JAHELQ010000076.1:13813-15007 GCA_024644125.1 Candidatus Aminicenantota bacterium
GTTACTGGAGAACGTACTCCATGCAGATCTCCACATCAATATCAACCGCTTGTCCCGCGACCCCGAATACCGTTCTGCGACACAGCGGAACCTAGAAAAGTACAAGCTCACTCCCCTCAATTTCGAAGATGCGGAGATTACCGAATACTCACAATTCCATCTGGCTATTCAAAAGGCGAAACAGATAGAAAAAAAGGCCCGGCAATTGGCTTTGCAAATATATACAGAAGAAGAAATCAACCAATTCTTCAAATTATTTTCACCGGAAGATTGTGACTATTTTGGCTTTTCGCAGGAACAATTCATCGATCTGAAAAACCAAAAAAGCAGACCCATATCCCAGCAAACCTTCGTGGAAAGATCAACCGCGATACTCTCTACTCTCGCTGAAGAATGGTTGCAACTGAAGACCAAATTCGGCAATCTCCATTTGATTCTTAAAGAAAAGGAAGATTTGCTCAATCAAAAAGATGGGGAAATCGAGCATAAAACAGATTATATCCGCCGCTTGCGGGAGCAGTTAAAAGAGCAAGAGATGGAGCTTGAAACCAAATGGGGCCAATGGAACCAGCATTTTCAGGCCTTGAGTACAGAGAATCAATACTTGATTAAAACAAACCTGATTCTTCTCGAAAAAAACAGCGAATTGTTGAAAAAAGAGACTGAATTGCACCAACGCTACGAGGAAAGCCGGTCCATCGGCAGCCAATTGTCCCAGCAATTAGAGGATCTCGCCCGTCAAAACCAAAACTTGATGAATAAAAATCACCAATTGATCGACAAACACCATGAATTTACGCAAATACTCAATAGTCAGTCCTTCCGCCGGTGGCGTTCCACCACGCTGGCATTCAAAAAACTCAAACATTTTCTGAAAAAGAAATACCAAAACAACCATAACAAAATGCTGAAAAAATAATCTGGAAAAGAAAGGAAAAATATATGAAATCCCCGGAATTAATAGACCTACCCAAACCTCCTCCCCATCTAACAGGATGGCCCTGGACAGAACAATCAATGCCTTTACCGGCGTCATTGCCCGATGGATCGGAATGGCCGCTCGTCACCATTGTCACGCCCTCGTACAATCAGGGGAAATTCCTGGAAGAGACAATCCGTTCAGTATTGTTGCAGGGATACCCAAATCTGGAATATATCGTGATCGACGGCAATAGTGGCGACAACAGCATCGAC
>JAHELQ010000077.1 GCA_024644125.1 Candidatus Aminicenantota bacterium
CCACACCCAACCTCCGGTTTCGCAAGAGGCCACCGTGCCGGCCCAAATCCGGCGGATCACCGTCCAATGTCCAGATCGCGCGGCTCTCTCGTCCGACGAGGGGGAGATTTCCTATGGCTGGCTGGACAGGGCCTCCGACGCGTTGGCGGGTCGTTTGAAACAGTTGGGGATGGGAACTGATCGGTTGGCGGCGTTGTTGATGCCCCGGTCGCCCTTGATGGCGGTGGTGATTCTCGGAGTCTGGAAAGCCGGCGGCGCGTATATCCCGCTGCGGTTCGAAGATCCCCCCCAACGGGTCGCCGGGATATTGGCGGACGCGTGCCCCACCGCCGTTTTTACATGCGCCCCTGGCGCGCCTCACACCGGTTTGGTTGGCTTCGACGGTCCGGTGGTGGATGTGTCGGGTATTTTTATCCATAACATGCCCGAATGCGAACGTGTCGATGCCATAGGCTCCAGTCCGGAGGCCTTGGCCTATGTGATCTACACTTCCGGCTCCACCGGGCGGCCCAAGGGGGCGATGGTGGAGCACAAAGGGATGTTGAACCATATCGACGCCAAAATCGCGGATTTGGGCGTAACCCCCCAATCCATCATCGCCCAAAACGCCTCCCATACCTTCGATATATCCGTTTGGCAATTTTTCACCGCCCTGGCGGTGGGGGGGAAAACAATCGTCTACAAAAACGAGACCATTTTGGACGCCGCCCGCTTCCTGGAACTTGTAACGGCCCATTGCCTTACCATTCTGGAGGTGGTCCCCTCCTATCTATCGGTTTTGCTGGAGGTGGCGGGCCCCGCGATGGTGGAGTCTCTGGCGCGCTCCTTGAAACTCCTGTTGGTGACTGGGGAAACAGTGAAGCCTGAATTGATCAATCAATGGTTCGAGACCTTTCCCCGGATCCCGGTGATGAACGCCTATGGTCCCACGGAGGCCTCCGACGACATTTGCCACCATCTGATGAAGGGGCCAGAGAGGGGAGAACGCGTTCCGGTGGGACGTCCCCTGCGCAATCTAATCGTCACTGTGTTGGGTGCCCGCCACTGTCTACTCCCCCAGGGAGTAAAAGGGGAGATTTGTGTGTCCGGGGTGGGCGTGGGGCGCGGATATTTGAACGATCCTGAGAAGACCGCCACCGCCTTCGTGGCGGATCCCTTTTCCGAAGATCCGCGGGCCCGGATGTATAAAACCGGCGATGTGGGCCGCTTTATGCCGGACGGGGTAGTGGATTTTTTCGGCCGCCAGGACCAACAGGTGAAAATTCGCGGTTTCCGCATCGAGCTGGAGGAGATCGAACGGCATATTTCCCGCCATCCGGCGGTGAAGAAGAACATTGTGGTGGATGTGGCGGACGATGCGGGCAACACGTTTCTGTGCGCCTTTATCCAGACGCTGCCGGACACTGGCGTCGCGCCCGTCAAGGAGCACGTGGCCGCCTATGTGCCAGACTACATGGTCCCCGCCCGGTTTGAGCAGATCGACATGTTTCCCTTGACCGCCAATGGTAAAATCGACCGCAAGCGGTTGCGGGCCATGGCTCTGGAAAGCGGAGACACTATTCCCTTCCTGTCCAGCCAGAGCCTTCAAGAGGTGTTGGCCCGCCGGCGGAAGAATCCTCTGGACGAGATCGCGGAGGAATTGGACAACGAAGCCATTGTCATCCAACGCCACGCCGGCGCTACCAATCGCGCGTTGTTTCCATTGAGCCAGATTCAGAAAACCATCTACAATACCGAAAAAGTCTTTCCCGGGACCACTGCGGAAGTCAATTGCGGCGTCGTTATCTATCCACGGTTGTTGAACAGGGAATTGTTGAAGGAGTCGATCCGGGAGACAATTAGGCGGCAACCGGGTTTGCGCCTACGTTTGGTGGAAATCGAAAATTCCGGTCAAACCATCCCCGCCCAATACATTCACGGACCGGAGGATGTGGATATCGAACACCTGGATTTCAGCGACGACGCGGACGGCACACGGCTCAACCGTTGGATCGACGGGCAACGGAACCTGCCGTTCGGGCTCGTTGACCGCAGACTCTATTTTTTCGCCATCCTGACCCTCTCCGACGGTCGTTCTGGCTATTTTATCAAATCACATCATCTGGTTTCGGACGGCTGGAGTTATTCGTTGATGCTGAGCGGCATCGACGCTGTCTACGCCGGTCTGGAAAGCGGAAACCCCCAAACGGCCCCCGCCGTTACAGCCTATGACCGGTATGTGGATGACGAATTGGATTATCTACACTCCCCCAAGGCCGCCGGCCACCTGGAGTATTGGTTGGAATCGTTGGCTCACACCTCCGTCATCCGGCCCTGGGAGCCGAAGTATCCGGTGGAGGGGATCGGCATCCGGCATTTCAGCCGCCTGCTGGCCGAAGATATAGCGCAGTTGGTGTCGGACTTCACCACTGAGCGCAATACGACGCAGTATATGGTGGTGTTGGCGGCGTTGGCCCTATGTTTGGCCCAGTGGAACCAGTCGCCGGACATGGTCATTGGATCTGTGTCCCATGGACGTTATCGAAAAGATCTGAAACCAATGGTGGGCGTCACCATCAATTCCATGCCGCTGGCCATCCGGGTGGACCCGGCGCGATCGTTTCGCCAATTGGCGACTGGGGATTGTTACGGTTTGCTGTTCAAAGCGCTTCGCCATCAACGGTTTCCCTTCTCTTTGATGGGCTCCCGATTACGGAGCCGTCACGGCGTGGATCCCCGTCATCTGCTGCAAGTCAATCTGGTGGATCATCCCTCTGTGGCGACTGAAAACTTCGACTCCATCCGCTTGTTTCCCACCCAGGATCCAATCCCCCTGTCCATCCATATCAATCCCTCGAAGAACCGTAGCTGCGGTGGTCTGGAGCTGGCCTACCTGGCGCAGGAGAGATTTTTCCGCCAAAAGGATATCGACCGTTTGCACCAGAGCGTTGCCGCCATATTGCGGTCCGTTCTCCAGGAGCCCGAACGGCCGCTTGCCGACATTATTCGCGATTTGCCTCCCGACGGGAGCGAGATCGAGCGGCGCTTGCTGCGGCTGGAGAGGGTGGAGAAGGCTCTGGTCTCGCCGCCCTTTGTATTTATCGAGACCACAGGCGCCGTCACCGAAGCCGAATGTGTCGCCGCGCTGCCTCCGGCGGATCGGTCGCGAGATTTTCGTTTCGTCGCAGTAGCGGAGATCCCGGCCGTGATTCCGACTACCCTGGAATTGGACGCCCTGCTCTCCCAGGGGGCGAACCGTCCCACCGATCCGCAACAAATCCAATTGGCGGCGTTGTGGGCGGAAGTGTTGGCTATCGATGAGTCCATCCTCACCCCCCAATCGGACTTCTTTCAATGCGGCGGCCAATCGCTGAAAGCCACAGTGTTGAACTCCAAAATTCAGCGGCAATTCCAGGTGAATATCCCGTTGGCGCGGCTGTTCGACACGCCGGTCCTGGCGGATATGGCGGATTTAATCAAACAAGCGGGGGACAGGGCTTCGCGCGCAGTTCCCGGCAATCTTGTACCTTTGAAAAAAGGATCCGCCAGCCACCGCTATCTCTTCCTGGTGCATGCCGGATCCGGAGAAGTGGAGCATTATCTGGAATTGGCCAAACAATTGGATCCCTCGTTTTACGTTTGGGGCTTACGGGCCGATCCCATCCACAACCTGACTCCCGAGAACCGCACCATTCGTCAACTGGCGGAAACCTACCTGGGGCAAATCAAGAAGCTGTGCCCACATGGCCCTTACTATCTGGGGGGATTGTGCATCGGCGGTGTGATCGCCTACGAAATGATTCGCCTTCTCGAAGAGCGAGGGGAAGAGGCCCGTTTATTGGTGTTTGTGGATTCCGCCTTGTTCCCGTTGGAGACTGTCCCCTTCACTTTCCAGTCGGAATTGGATTGGGTGAAACGGCATTTTTTCAACAAACAGATATTGGAAGACCTTGATGGCTCAACCGAATTGAAACAGATCTGGCCGCGCATTCTGGACGCTCTTGTCAAGCTGGACGTAGCGCCGGACACTATCCGGGGGGGGTTCCCCCAGGGAGTGGGTTTGGCCACCCCGGATTTCGAGAATCTCGATCTGGAAGGTTTGATCTATTACAACAATTTGGGCCGTACATTCCACAACGCGGTGGCCTCTTACATCCCCCCCGCGGCAATCAAGACCCCCATTCACAGCTTCATCGCCACCCAATCTCTTCACCGGGAGGTGTATAGACTGAGCTGGGGGGACTACGCCGCTGGAGGAATCGAGTTCGAAGATGTGGCAGGTGGGCATTTTACAGTGTTCGCCGCCCCTTATGTCGATTCCCTGGCCCGGAAGTTCAACGCCGCTTTGCAAAAAGCCGCGAATCGCGATGCGTAATTGTACTCCCGGTTGCTTTATCATAAAATAGTTATTTGGAGGAACATATGAAACGAATCCTAACACTCATTCTTTTAACGCTAGCCATTTTCCCCTTGTATTCGGAAACCATCGGCGTATTGCCTATCGTTCTGGAGCCGGACATGATCCGGGTCCAGGATGGCGAGATGTTCGTGGTGGAGAAGGCGGGCATTTTCATCTTCAATCTCGAAGACTTGAAATTGAAAAAATATTTCGGTCGTATGGGTGAGGGCCCGAAAGAATTCAAGAATTCACTCAATTTTTCCAACACCGTTCGCGTCTATCCCGACCATCTATTGGTGGAAAGCGCCGACAAGATTTCCAGGTTCACAAGAAAAGGCGAATTTATCGACATGCAAAAGAAACTGCCCCGCGCTTACAAAGTCGTTCCGGTTGGGGATCATTTTGTTATCCTCCATCTCCAATACGGGGACAAGGTCGCCAATTTGACCCTGTCGTTGTGCGATGCCGCCATGAAGCCCGTCAAGGAAATCTATCGACAGCCTTTTTCCCAGAAAGTCGGCCGCGTGCTGGAATGCATTCCCGACGCATTGCATTTTTGCGTGTATCAGGACAACATTTTTGTCGAAAAGTCACCCGAGGGATTTGTTGTGGATGTCTATGACGCCAAAGGGGAAAAATTGCGCAGGATTCAGCACAACATGGAACCTGTGGCGGTCGGGGAAGCTCACAAAAAGCAGGCGCTGGACATCATGAAGAACGATCCGGTGGCTAAGATCGGCGGTTGGGAAAAGTTCGAGAAAATGTACACATTCGATTTTCCAGTTACGCTTCCGGCTATCAAGAATATCTCCGCTTCCGGCGATCGCTTGTACGTCCAAACCTATGTGGTGGACAAGGGTAACTATCAATTTCTGGTATTGGACCTGGAAGGAAAGATTCTGAAGACAGTGTTTCTTCCAGTGGGCGTTCCCATGCGTTACATGTATCAAATCGCCGGCGTGGAGGAGAAATATTATTCCATTCACAACGGAAAAATCTACTACATCGACGAAGACGACGAGAAAGATGAATATGTGATTCGCGTCGAAACCATTTAATAAAAAGCGTTTCCAGCAATCTTCCTGAAGGGGAGCTTCGATATACCCTGGGAAAACGGGGAATTTTAGACGGAAAAAAATCTATAGGACTATAAAGGAATTAAAATTCTAACCGTTCCAGAGTAAAATGATGGGTAGAAGGAGTAATGAACCGCATCTTAAGGCCGAGGGTCCAAATATCGCTATCGTTCCCGTTGATTTCCTGGCGGGGTGAAACGTATTGAATAACTAGCATTTGAACATATTTTCTCAAGGGGATTTTTTTATGTACAAAACCACGAACAACCATTCGGAAAAACGGGAATATTTTGATTGGGATTCCTATTTTTCCAATATAGATTCAGAACACATCGCATCAGAGGCCGACGCCCGGGAGATTTTTTTCCGGTTGCGGGAATTGGCCAAAGAGGACAGCGCCAGGCTGGGATTCACGTTGAGTAAATTGTTCCGCGGCCTCTTACGCGATTCCGGCATCGGCCGGAACCCAGACATTCTCGAATTGGGGGCCGCTACAGGATTTCTCACCCGCTTGCTCATGACCCATTTCGGAGGCAGAGGCGTGTTGGTGGATAAGAACGACGCCTCGTTCAAAGCCTACGACAAGATGAACGATCCGTTGAAAAACAACATCGAATATGTGCTCGAGGATATATTTAAACTGTCGTTGGACCGCCGCTTCGATATCGTGTGCAGTTTCGGCCTTATCGAACATTTCATCGACAAGGCCCCCGTGTTGGATGTCCATCGGAAATTCGCCTCCCCCAACGGCAACATCATTATTCTGGTCCCTCTGGACAGTATCTTGACCCGCATGTTCCTGGAGGTCCACCCGGAATTGAATCTTGGGTACCGGGAATTGCTGACCATCAAGGAATTGAAGCAGATACTGGAGCGGAGCGGCCTTCATGTGGCAGCCACTGGAACCACCTCCGGCTACGCCTACGACATCGCCGGCGCCATCTGCCATATCTAAGCGCATAGAGCCGGAGTGCAGGACAACTCTCCCGTCGCCACCTTTTTCAGCCTCCGGCTGACGCTAAAATCCGGTTATCCAGCCATTGGATACTTTGACGGTGTCGATGGCGCGGAGACGGTCGGCGGAATGGGAAGATCGTATCGCAGGTTGAGAGTGTGGTGTAACGAAGCCTCTTTCGGGTGAGTCGAACCGGGCTTCGTTCAAATTAATTTTTCGGCAGGTTATTCTCAAAATTGAAGATTTGTCTCTCGCATCGCGACTCGGACTACCATCGGAGCCTCCGATCGACGCTTCTTACCGAAGAAGATGCTACCGATCCTGCGCTCTCACTCCTGATCATTCTTGCCTGTCCCCCTTTTTTCCTTTTTTCATTTTAATCAAATGAAAGCCATGACATAAAATGAGGAAGATGGGGTTCGTTAGGCGCTTACATTTGTTCGAATGATTATCGAGTCTCTCTTCTAGAAAAGGTTGAGTTGTCTCTCGGTTCTCGGAATTTTAATACTTATGGTCCGATCACCTAGAATTTGATTGTAGATTGCTATCAGCTCTTTTTCATCAAAGGATTCTATAAATCTAAACGCTGAAGCAGCTAAATATTCTCGGTTTTCTTCGAATGCAATCCATCGCCTTCCGTTATCTTCCGCCGCCTCTCCGGTTGTATTTGACCCAGCGAAAATATCCAGGACAAGATCTCCGGGATCAGTTAAAAATCTAATAAAAAAAGCCGGTAACGATTTAGGGAAACGAGCCGGGTGACTTTTGATTCCGGCAATTTTGCAAGAGTTAAGATATTTTGAGTTACTTTCGGAATTTGGAATTTGGAGCAAATTGGATGGAATAGCTCCGCCATTATCATTATTGAAATTTTCAGATATGTCGTGCCCAGATGGCCTTAGTTTTGGTCTATAGTATTTTTCACCGGAACTCAACAATTTTTTCATTCGCTCGGAATATGGGACAAGAACATTTTTGACATTCGCTTTTGGAAAATCACTTCTGGAAAACCACCAGATTGTATTTACGGAATCTTTGGTTCTTATTTTTCTCTTATTGACCCATTCTATTGGCGATGGAAGCTTCGACGGATTGAACCAAAAAAATTCCTCAGCCAACTTGAATCCAATTTCCTCACAGAATTTGATGAGTATTTTGTAGTTGTACAAAGATCTGATAGGTTTTCCTTTTTCGTAAGCTCCTCCCAGGTCCAGCACAAAACTTCCGCTTTCAGAGAGAACTGTCATTATCTTCCAGGCAAACTCAGCAAGCCAATCAACATAATCTTTTTGGTTTACATTTCCATACTCTTTAGCTCTTTGTAAAGAAAACGGCGGAGATGTCATCACAAGATTAATAGAATTTTTTTCAAGTTTATCAAGCAGTTCAAGAGAATTCCCGACATATGCCTGACCATAATCTGTACTATAAAGAGATTCCAGTTTATTGATCATGGCACTTAATATATATCGAGCCCTTGAATCCAACTGGATAATACTTTCCAAAACACAGTGACGGCAAAATAGACCTCCTGGTCTTTCTTTTTTAATTCTTCGATTTGATGGATAAATGTTTTTTCGTCCTGAGTGCCAATTATCCAGGAAATCCATCGACGGGCATTGTCATCTACCATCACGTTCATCAAATCTTCAATATTAAAATTTCCGGATTTACTGAGAGACCAGGCCAGGCCTGCTCGTTCGGAATCTTTACTTAACGGCAATCTCTTGATTATCTCGTGAGAAAATGTTTCGTTAATTTTTGCAAGGGCTCTTGCGGCCTCGGCTTTTATACTCATATCTACAGAGCCAAAAACCTGCACTAACGCACCCAGGGATTCCTTTGATTTTAGTTCTCCGAGAGACCAGGCTGCGCCGGCTCTGATCTCAGAATTTTGCTTTTCGTCGAGTAAAGTCTCTGTTAGAAGAGTACGGGACTCTTTTTTGTTTATTTCTCCTAAAGCAATTACACATTCCAGGCGGTGTTCAAGGTACGGATCGGCTAGTAGGGCTTTAAAAAATGAAAATGCGTGATCTTCTCCCATTCTCAGGAGGCCTGAGGCTGCTTCGAGTCTGATGTAAATGTGTTCTTTCGTATTGCTCATAACTTTAAATAATTGCTCGCTCAATCCCGGATTTTCGAAGTACGTGAGCGCCTTGGCTGCTGCGTATCTATCAGTTAGAGAAGGGCTATGCAAGAGTTTCAGATAATATTTTTCCGATTTATTCCCGTGACATGGAAATTCATTTATCACTGGTACAACTGAGGCGACAATTTGTCCTAATTCGATTCTATCTCCTTCTGCGATTAATGGCTTTAACTTTATTCCGTTACGGGTCAATTTCAGAGTAATCGTACGTCCGGACGTTTCTGATTTATATTGCAGCTTTTCGTCATCTAATCTTATAATTGTACCTTGTTGACTGGCTATTGCCGAAGGCCATGTGACTCTAGTTTCAAAACCTTCGGTAGCGCCTTTAGGATTTACCATCAATACCTTGTTTTCCTGGAATGCAACCCTCATGTCTTTTGTTGTTATATATTGGATAGGTTTCTGGGCCGCCCAATCGATTGGCCTATCTCCATTTTTCCGGCATCCGACAAATGCGATCATATCATTTTCATCAAGGCCGGAATCCCAACCACGAAGCGGCGATGACGTTGAATGGGACATTGTGATTTCAAGCTTGGTTTTCGCTCTGGATTCGATTCTTGTTCCGCATTGTATACACATCAGGTCAGGCATGCGAATTCTTTTAATTTTGATCTTTTTCCATATTTTAAAACTCAAGGAGCCCCTTTCTAATTCGACAGGAGAATGCCCATTTGCAGCTAAATCTTCAAAAACATGCTTCGCGCCGGTCGAACCGATCGATATTTTTTCCAAAAAGCTTTCATCTGTCTTAAATGCCTTTTTATCCAATATTGTCACCTTAAAGGTTTTGTGCGCAGTGTCATCATACATTACAAATTTATCAAATTGTGTGAGGACTGTCAACTAAGGTTGGTAATTAGAGGTTTTTTGAAAGAAAATATAAAAGGTGAAAAATTGGGGGCAGCTTGCATGGTTTTTGGTTTGGGAGAAATGATTTGAAAGTGGGGGGGATTTTACTAAAATTTGGCGCGCCGTTCCGTTTGGGGTTGACTGCCACTCCTGAAAGGCGCGATTACAGGCATGAAGATCTGGAGTGGTTGGTAGGGCTGTTGGTTTACGATCTTCCCCTGTCCAGCGTCAAAGGAGGAACTCTGGCGGATTAAGAGTCTGTGCGCATTCCAGTGCGCCTATCGCCTGAAGAGCAATCTTTATATGACACGTGCTCCGCGCGAGTGAAGCAATATTTCATCCAATTGAGTCGTGACGCGAATGGGGATGCGCTCGATATGCGGGATGTCTTTTCCCGGATATCCAGTGACCCTGAAGCGCGGGAAGTCCAGAAGGCATATTTTACGATGCAGTCGATCCAGGATCGGGCGAGTGAAAAATTCCGGATGCTGGAAGATATCTTTCGCTTCCTTTATGGCGAGCAGGTTCTCTTTTTCACCGGCACCAACATCATGGCCCGCGAAATATGCTGCCGCTTTTTGATCCCATGCATCTCGATCCATAGTATGAAATCCGAACGTAAGCAGATTCTCGACGGCTAAGGTTGCGATTGTCGTAGGAGGAAGCTCTTCCACATGTCAGGCTAAACAGCGATTGGGAAGTATTTTGCGCAAATCCGGCGAACGGCGGGGCGTCATATACGAAATTGTTTGCCAGAGTACAGCCGAAGAACGCAAATCACAAAAAACGGAGATGCAGCGATGCTTACCAGGGAACACGGCATCGCAGAATATAATCAACGCAATATCCTGCCGGACCGCCTTCTCTCCGTCAAGCACAGGCAATATGTTAGCTATGCCGAAGAGATGGTCGGGATCTATTCCCGGCAAAGCCGCCAACTTAAGGCTCAAGGTGTTCGGCATGGCGGCAAAGTTTCATCCCCTGGTGGAGACGAAGGACCGGCTCTTCGATCATAGCTCGATCGAGGTGAAGGAAGGGATCGCCGCAGAAATAGGGCGGCCCTGGGGTGAGATTTGCGATGACTTGTTCGCCGATGGGATGGAATATCACCGGTTGATAAAATTCGACGGCTTCAAGGATCCGCGGGGTTTGTTGGCCGGCTATAATATAATGTGGGGCAAGTTCAAGTGGCGCTTTACCGGGCGGTCGATATGACTGTTTGGGCGAGTTCAGATTACAAGACGATTCTCCGCTACGCGAAGCTGGCCCGGCTGATGCACACGATCGAACGCCAAAGCACTGGGGAACGTAAAATTCGTTTTGACGGGCCTGCGTCTGTTTTGTGGCAAACCAGACGTTATGGGGTTTTTATGGCAAAATTCCTACCTCTCTACTTGTGTGCCGGCAATGGCGGATGGCAGCCCGTATCGCCACCAGAAAAAAAGGATACACCGTAAACCTGGAGCTGTCTAATCGCGACCGGTTGCGAAGTCACCAGGAGTTGCTCGAAGAGTTCGATTCGACTCTCGAGGAGAATTTTTTCCTCAAATGGGGGAATGAAGCTCGGGACGGCTGGATGTTGGAGCGGGAGGGAGATATTCTTTTTGAGGGGCAGAAGGTATTCTTCCCTGATTTTGCACTTCGACATCGAGGTGGGCAAACCGTATATCTGGAAATCGTGGGGTACTGGACGCCGGAGTATCTTCGGCTAAAAAGTGATACATTGCGCGGCGTTTCCAGAAGTGTAATATACTACTTCTTGTGTCTGATATAGTATCCGATGCGCTACCTTCTCTTCCCATCCCAATCGTTCGCTTCAAATCTGCCATTTTACTCGGCGATGTTCTGGATGCACTGAAACAATTTGAATAAGGGACGAAGCGATACTGCGGACTCTATAAAAAAAGAGCGATCCCGGGGGATCGCCCTTGTATTTGATTTGAATCGGTTGATTTTCTTAGCCGAGACTGCCGATCGCGTTCTCCACTTCTTCCAGAATTTCGCAAGACCGGACAAGCTCTTTCATCTTGTTGTGATCGGGGTAGAGCGGACGGTCGATTTCCAGGAATTCCACATGACGGCGGATGACCTCTTTCGCTTTGGTGACGCCGGTACCGAAACTGTATTCACGGAAATCCAACGCCTGGGCCGCGGCCATGAATTCGATACCCAACACGCCGTACGCGTTGTCCATGATCTGGAAGTTTTTGATGGCGGTGTTCATGCCCATAGATACGAAGTCTTCCTGATCGGCTGCCGCCGGTATGGACTGGATGCTGGCGGGCATGGAGAGGATTCTCTGCTCGACGATCTGCATGTCGGCGGTATACTGGCTGAGCATGAGACCGGAGAACATACCTGCGCCCTTGGTCAAGAAGGCGGGCAGGCCGACACTGAGGGCCGGATGGTTGAGACGGTTCATCCTGCGTTCAGACATGACGCTCACCATAGTGATGGCGGCGCTCATCATATCCATCGGCAACGCGACCGGGGAACCCTGAAAATTGGCGCCCGAGAGCTGCAGCTCGTGTTCCGGGAAAAAGATGGGATTGTCGCCGACGCCGTTCAACTCGATTTCCACCTGGGAACGGGCATAAGCCAACGCGTCATGGGCCGCGCCAATAACCTGCGGAGTGGAACGCATGGAATATGCATCCTGCACCTTGCATTTTATTTTACCTTCATACAAATCACCGCCTTCGACGCATTTGCGGATAGCGGCGGCGCTTCTCTGCGATCCTTTGAAGCCACGAATCTCATGCAGCAGCGGATGATATGGTCTGTAGTTGGCCTTCAGCGCTTCCAGTGACATGGCTGCGGCGATTTCAGCCTGTTTGAGCCAGTTGTTGGCATCATAAAGCATCAACGCGCTCATGGCGGTCAGTACATTAGAGCCGTTGATGGCTGCCAGACCGTCTCTTGCCTTGAGACCGGGGATGGGAATGCCGGCGCGATCCATCGCTTCTTTGCCGGGCAGTAATTCGCCTTTGTAAAACGCTTTGCCTTCGCCCATTAATAATAATGCGATCTGGGACATCGGGGCGAGGTCTCCGCAGGCTCCCACAGAACCTTTGCGGCACACTTCGGGAGTTACGCCTTTGTTCAACATGTCCACCAGGGTCTGGGTGATTTCCAGCCGGCAACCGGAATTACCATGGGCGTGTACATTGATACGACCGGCCATCGCGCCTCTCACGTAGTCGAGAGGCATGGGCTCGCCGATTCCTGCGGCATGGTTATAAATCAAATATTTCTGAAAATCCTTGACCTGATCGTCGGTTAATACCACTTCGGAGAATTCACCGATTCCGGTGTTCACTCCATACATAATTTCTCCCGCCACGATTTTTTTTTCCAACATAGCGCGGCAGGTATTAATCCTTTTCACTGCGTCGGGAGAAAGCTCCACTTTTTCGCCGTCACGTGCGATCTTTACGAGCTTTTCGATTGTTAAACCTGATCCGTCTAAGACAATAGCCATAAAATCCTCCTCATTTATTACTAAATCATCCTGTGATTTAATGAAATTTGGCAAACGTAAAACCCATTATAGGAACATGCATTTGGAAAGTCAACCGGACGTTTAGGAGAAAATACACATATTTTTTGGAAAAATTCAAAAAAAAAAAGAAAAATGATTTTTTTTAAATTAAATATAGTATTATCTAAGAAACAATTGATTGGACAACGGAGGAAAACCAATGAAAAAAAAGCTTACACTCAGTCCCCTCAAGGTCGAAAGTTTCACAACCTTGCTTAATCATGCCAAACAGAGAGAGATTAAAGCCGGAGCGATCACCGGTCTGGTAGGGTGTATATCATCCGATATCGAATTGTGTGGATGCGATACACGCTACGATTGTAGCCGTCCCTGTACCATTTAGGTATTGATTGTATCTTTCGCTCTCCCAGCTTGCAAAACCTGATAAGCTGAAGTGGAACGTTTCTATATGCACTTTTGGAGGTTGAGCGGAATGAAGCGTTTTTTCAATACGGAAGGTCCTGTCAACGCGACTTGCATTATGTTGTCGAGCCTTTGGTACGAATTCTTCTAGAGGATATTATGACGCTGATGTAGTGCTTTTATGGGAAGTATCTGTAGATCTCTTTTCTATGAAAAACGCTCTTAAATTCTATTGCGTTGTTTTCGAAATAGAGCCCGATCCTATATTCTACAACCATGATTTTGAAAAAATGGTCTTTACCTTTACGTTTTGAAATTCTCTGAAGAAAATCTTGACTGCTTTCGTTCGGGACAATTTTAAACACCAATAGATTTTGTCAATCTACGACTCTTCCGCTTGAAAAACGGGTGTTGAGTGGTATATACTTTTATCAAGTTGATTGAGCGAATTTGTAAAGGATTGCGAAGGTGAAGCGGATGGGTAAAATTACTGAATTCAGGGCCGGTGCATTTGGTTTGGCGCTATTGTTGCTTTTTTCCCCCGGTTTATTAGGCGGTGGGACTTCCGGGTATAAATATTTTAAAAATTATAGTTACGCCGATTACGATCATCATCCCCAAAACTGGGATGTGGCCCAGAACGGGGACGGACTCATATTTGTGGGCAATCAAGGCGGTTTGTTGATTTATGACGGTGCGCGCTGGCAATTGAAATATGTGCCCAATTTCACGGTCCGGTCAATTGCCGTTGCCAGCGACGGCAAGATTTATACCGGCGGCGAGAACGAAATCGGCTTCTTCGAAGCGGACAATCGCGGGGCTTTGCAATATACTTCTCTCACTCATTTAATTAAAGAGGAAGCCCGGAATTTTTCCACTGTGTGGCGCACCCACGCCACCGGGCAGGGAGTATTTTTTCGCGCGTCAAATTATTTATTCCGATTAAACGATGAGTCCCTGCGTTTCTGGCAGAGCCCGCTCTTCTGGTCGTCGTTCGAATGCGGCGGAGAATTCTATATCCAGGAAAAGGGACGGGGGTTGTTGAAGGTGAGAGGCGACTCTCTTGAGCCGGTTGCCGGGGGAGAATTTTTTGCCGCCGACAAGATTCTCTTGATGGCTCCTTACGGTGAAGAGGCCGATGGTTCATCGCTTCTAATCGGCACCCGGAGCGCGCAATTTTTTTTATCCGAAGGAGATTTCTGGCGACCGTTTAAGCCGGCGGCGGCAGAGTATTTAAAAAACAACAGTTTTTATTACGGTGTTCGTATAAAGTCCGGCGAGTTTGCGCTGGCAACCCTTGAAGGCGGTCTCGCGATCATGGATACCCAGGGAGAATTGAAACAGGTGTTCGATAAATCCTCCGGCCTGCAAGACGAAAATGTCAAGTTCGTATTTGAAGATAGGGAAGGAAACCTGTGGCTGGCCTTGAGCAAAGGGCTCGCCCGCATCGAGTACCGGTCGCCCTTGAATTTGTATGACGAACGATGCGGACTACCTGGCATGGTATTGGCGGTGATCCGCTTGCAAGAAAATTTATACGCAGGTACCGACCAGGGAATGTTTGCGCTTAAACCCGGCGCAAGAACGTTCAAACAAATATCCGAAGTGGGGACCAATTGCTGGAATTTTGTGCTGATGGGCGATTCCGTTTTGGCGGCCACGCCAGGCGGCGTTTTTCAGGT
>JAHELQ010000078.1 GCA_024644125.1 Candidatus Aminicenantota bacterium
AAGCCCGATTTTATCGAAACGGCCTTCTTCGTCATTTTTGGAACGCTCCCCACCCATCAAGAACTGGATGATTTCAAAAATCGCCTGCGGGCCAATGAATTCCTTCACGAAAGCATGCGGCACCACTTTGAAGGTTTTCCATCCACAGCGCCGCCTATGGCGATGTTGTCCGCCATGATCAACACCATGTCGTGCTTTCACCCTCAATTGTTGAAATTGGATACCGAAGCCTCATTCGAAGACGCGGCCGCGCGCATCATCAGTAAAATCCGTACCATCGCCGCCTATTCCTATCGTCAATCGCGGGGAATGCCGGGTATTTATCCAATTCCCGCCCTGGAATACGGCGCGAACTTTTTACACCTGATGTTTTCCCTACCAAACAAGCTTTATGTCCCGGAACCAGAGGTGGAAGACGCCCTGAACTTGTTCTTGATCTTGCACGCAGATCACGAACAAAATTGCAGTACATCGACCGTCAGGATGGTGGGCTCCAGCCACGCGAATTTATTTGCATCCTGTGCTTCGGGCGTATGCGCCTTGTGGGGACCGTTGCACGGCGGCGCCAACCTGGCGGTGATCGAGATGTTGGAAGAGATCGAAAAAGGAGGCCTGACTCCCAAACAATGTCTACAACTGGCCAAAGACAAGGACAGCACTTTCCGGTTGATGGGCTTCGGCCACCGGGTTTACAAAAACTATGACCCAAGAGCGAAGATCTTGAAAAAAACCTGCGACCGGCTGTTGAAAAAACTGGGTATCAAAGATCCTTTACTTCAAATCGCCATGGAATTGGAAGCGGCAGCTCTGGCGGATGACTATTTTGTCGAAAAAAAATTGTATCCAAATGTGGATTTTTACAGCGGCATCATCCTCAGGGCGTTGCATATTCCCACCAATATGTTTCCGGTCATGTTCGCCATCGGTCGATTGCCCGGATGGATCGCCCAGTGGAAAGAGCAACTATCCACTCCGGGGGCAAGAATCAGTCGTCCCAGGCAAATTTACACCGGTGAAAACGAACGGGACTTCGTACCCATCGAAGAGAGGGAATGACCGGTCATCCCAGATCGAAGCGCTGCAGAGCGATGGCGGCGATGGTTTTGCCGATGGTGATGGACGCAGTTGCCGCGGGCGACGGGGCGTTCAACACATGAACCATGTTTCGCGCCTCCTGGATGCGGAAATCGTCAACCAACGAACCGTCCGGTTCAAGCGCCTGGGCCCTGACTCCAGTGCCGCCAGGGCGGAGATCCTGCTTACGGATTTCCGGCAGCAACCGTTTTAACGCTCTGGTAAACGCTGGTTTGCTCAAGGAGCGGTACATCTCCCCCATCCCCATCTTCCAGTGTTTCCTTGCCATTTTCCAGAAACCGCTATAGAAGAAAAGTTCGAGACTATCCTTCATCGAAAAACTGTTCTTTTTGTAACCTTCCCGCTTGAACGCCAGAACCGCGTTTGGCCCAGCCTCCACACCGCCATGAATCATCCGGGTGAAGTGTACTCCCAGAAAAGGGAATTTTGGATCCGGCACTGGATACACAAGATTATTGATGAGATGATGCTTCTCTTTTTCCAATTCATAGTATTCGCCGCGGAAGGGCACGATCTTGAGCCCCGGCTCCACACCGCTCAACCGCGCGATGCGATCGGATTGCAGACCTCCGCAATTGACGAGATTCTTGCAAACCACATTCCCCGCGGTAGTGTGAAGCACAATCTCGCTCGACCGCCGATCGATCTTGAACACCCGCGCGTTAAGCAACAATTCGCCGCCGTTTTCTTTGAAAATCCCTGCATATGTTTCCGTTACCCTGACAAAATCCACAATCCCGGTATCCGGCACGAATAAACCTTCGACTCCTGCGACGTGAGGTTCATATTCCTTGATTTCCCCGGGGCCCAGCCGCTTGATTCCTTTGAGTCCGTTTTCGATCCCCCGCTTCTCCAGTTTGTCCAGATTGGGCAGTTCATCATCGCTCACCGCCACGACCACTTTGCCGCAACGATGATGGGGAATGTCGTATTTCAAGCAGAAATCATACAGCAACTCCCTCCCCTTCGCGCAATTCACCGCTTTTAGAGAACCGGGTTTATAATACAATCCCGAATGAATCACCCCGCTATTGTTGCCGGTTTGATGCGCCGCTATACGGTCTTCCGCTTCCACTACAATCACCCGAAGCCCATTGCCTGACACAAGTTCCATGGCCGTTGCCATACCGACGATACCGCCGCCGATTACCGCGATGTCAAATACGCTGTTGTTTACTGCCACAACATCCTCCCCTAATCTCGAACTTTCGAAATACCTATACTTGATTTCTAACAAAATCTTGCCATAAAGTCAAACAACCTGATATAAAAAGAACGAATATCGGTATCATCGTTCTTTTTGAACCCGCGAAAAAAACTACTACTTTTGATCGACTATCCCAAAACAAAGATTAATACTAATTTTACACCTTTCGTTGGTTTAAATTTAAACCTTACTTGTATTACTATTATGTTGAACATGAATAAACAAAATAAATACCAGTTTTCGAACGTTTTTGAGGAGGAAGTATGAAAAATATTAGTAAACTCTTATTAGTGGTAGTTTTCGCTGCTGTTTTAGTGTATTTACCTTCATTGGTAGCAAAAGATGATTTAGGTTCCCGCCCCGATGTGCAGAACACCCTGGAAAAAAGAGAAGCGATCCGCAATATGATCGCCGAAATGAGAGCGGAAATCGAGGCCAATGGTTACAGTTACACCGTTGGTTATACGTCTGCGTTGCAGTATGATCTGGAAACCCTTTGCGGTGCCAAACCCGAATTGGAAATGCCGATCGCAACACCCGTGTTCCACATTGAAAATGTCGCAGCCACCGAAGCGTTGCCGGCATATTATGTCAGCCCCTATGTAACAGCGGTTAAAAACCAGGGCTCCTGCGGAAGCTGCTGGGCGTTCGGCGGTATCGCCGCTTTTGAAAGCGCCATCTACAAAAAAGACAACGTAGAGGTAGATCTTTCCGAGCAGTATATCGTATCCTGCAACACCGGCGGTTATGGTTGCAGTGGTGGCTGGTGGGCATATGACATCATGGTCAATCCTGGTGTTCCTTTTGAATCCTGCTTTCCTTATGCGGCAACCGATCTTCCCTGCGACCACAATTGCACCTATCCTTACCAGGCTCTGGGTTCAGGTTTCGCAGGCCCCTCCAATGGCGTAGCCACAGTCGAGAATATCAAACAGGCTGTTCTGGATTACGGCGCGGTCAACACCTGCGTGTTTGTTGACAGCGTATTCCAGGCCTATACCGGCGGCGTCATGGATCGTTGCAGAAAGAACACCAGCCGTGTAAACCACATGGTGTCCATCGTTGGTTGGGATGACAGTGTCGGCGCATGGAAAATCAAAAACTCCTGGGGTACCAACTGGGGTGAAAACGGCTTTATCTGGATGAAATATAACTGCAACCTCATCGGCTACGGTACAACCTACGTCGTATATTAATTCCGATAATTTCAGCTTTATTTCTTATAGACCCTGTGCCGCCCGGCGCAGGGTCTTTTTTTTTACTTCAACGGCGTCCAGGTTCTGGCCAATCCGCCCTGGCTCGTTTCCCGGTACGCCGCCTGCATGTCGCGACCGGTTTCAAGCATAGTCAACACAACATTGTCGAAGGATATCTTGTGCGCCCCATCGGAAAACATGGCATATACGGCGCATTCATGGGCATTGTCCGCGGCGAACGCGTTGCGCTCGATGCAGGGGATTTGAACGTACCCTCCAACTGGGTCGCAGGTCAGCCCCAGATAATGTTCGATGCCCATCTCGGCGGCATACTCGATTTGCGCCGGAGTTCCGCCGTATAAATAGGCTACGGCTCCCGCAGCCATGGCGCACGCGGTTCCAATCTCCCCCTGGCAGCCCACTTTGGCTCCAGAAATAGAGCCGTTGGTCTTGACGATATTACCGATCAGTCCCGCCACAGCCAATCCCCGGAGCATACGAGGCTCGGGAATATGGTTGTTTTCCCGGGCCACGTACAGAGCCGCCGGCAACACTCCGGACGATCCGCACGTGGGGGCCACCACCACCTTGCCGCCCGCGGCGTTTTCTTCAGCCACCGCAAGAGCGTAACTATATAGTAATCCTTTAGCCCGCACGCTTCCCGATGACATCTGGGCCTTCATATTATACGCGGACGCTTTCCTGGGCACATGCAGATCCCCCGGCAACACCCCTTCGTTGGCAAGGCCATTGCGGATGGTCTGCTGCATGGTGGCCCAGATTTCTGCGAGAAAATCCCATATATCACGGCCTTCGCAAATTTCTACATATTCCCAGAATGTCCTGCCGTTGGTCCGGCACCAAGTCAACAAATCGTTCATGGTACCGATATCGTATACATCCGGTTGCGCGGGCAACACTGATCCATCGTCTTCCAGATCGCCGCCGCCGACGCCGAAGACAATCCATTGGTCCAGGACTTTTCCCGCGGAGCTCATCATCTCGAACAACATGCCGTTCGGATGGCGGGGCAATGTCTCCTCGTCTTTGAAAACTATCTCCACGTTCCGGTCCCCGGCCTCTTTGCGGATGGCGATATCCGTGCCGTGGCCCCTGCCTGTGGCGGCAAGACTACCATACAGAGTGACTCTGAATCGCAGCGCCTCAGGGTGTTTATTCAAATAGAACCTCGCCGCCCGCACGGGCCCGATGGTGTGACTGCTGGAGGGACCGAATCCCACCTTGAAAATTTCCCGAATCGATTTCATTGTTGTCATCCTGAATAAATTTCTTGCCGGCATTTTATCAGGAAAAAGATTTAATTGCAATCGGCGATTAAGCGTTGATTAATTTATCCCGGCATTTTATAATAGACTTTAAACTGATATACTTGAAGGAGTCAAAATGAAACGAATTCTTATCGTCATATTTTTAATAGCGATCACCGTCTTCGTGTATGGAAAAGATGCGGACGACGCTTGCACTACTATCACCGTGGGCAAGCTGGCATCCGTTGACGGATCGGTTATGACCACCCACACATGCGATTCCCGGGAGGACAGGACATGGATCGATATCGTCCCGGCCCGCGCGTACAAACCCGGCGTAATGCGGAAAACATTTTTGAAATCCCATATGACCGACAGCGCCTACGATCTAGCTAAACAAAAATATATCGGCGATATTCCGCAAGTGGAAAAAACCTACAAATACCTGAACGCCACCCTTCCCCCTATCAACGAGAACTAGGTGGCGGTGGGCGAAGCCACATTCGGCGGCAGCGACATTATGCGCAGCGATAAAGGTTTGATCGATTATTATGAACTGAACCGCATTATGTTGGAACGGGCCAAAACCGCCCGCGAAGCCATCCGGGTGGCGGATGAGATCACCAAAAAATATGGCTATAACGACGGCGGCGAATGTTTCACCATCGCCGATCCGAACGAAGTATGGCATCTGGAAATCATCGGCCCCGGCAAGGACAAAACCGGCGCCGTTTGGGTGGCCCAACGGGTTCCAGACGATCATATCTCGGTCAACGCCAACGCCTCGCGCATTCGCGAAATCGACCTTTCCAAACCCGATTATTTCATGGCCTCGGAAAACTACAAATCCCGCGCCATAGAATTGGGCTTGTACGATCCTAACTCGGGAAAGCCCTTCGAATTTTGTTATGTCTACGGCAGTCGCCGGAGCATGGCCTCCCGCAGACGCGAATGGCGTGTGTTCGATCTATTGGCCCCATCGTTGAATCTCGATCCGAACGGCGAAAACTTCCCCTTCGCCATCAAACCCGATAAAAAAGTCTCTGTTCGCGACATCATGAACATCTACCGCGATACCTATGAAGATACCCCGTTTGATATGACCAAATTCATGCTGGTACCGGAACTGGATGAAAAAGGAAACCAAACAGGAAAATTCGTCAAAAGCCCCTACGCAAATCCCTTCATGGACTATGATATGATGCCCCTGTTCAAGATCAACGGCGGATGGAACGAATTGGGCGAACGCTGCATCGCCCGCTATTATTGCACTTACGCAACAGTGATCCAGGTGCGTGGTTGGCTGCCCAACGACATCGGCGGCCTGGTGTGGTTCGGTTATGACAATCCCGCCATGACGGCCTACGCCCCCATTTATATCGGCATCGAAAAAGTGCCGGAATCGTACAAAATCTGCGGCCGCCCCGGCTTCAACCGCAATAGCGCCTGGTGGGCGTTCAACCGGGTGGCGGACCTTTCAGCGCAGAAATGGGGACACATGCGTAAAGACGTCGAGCAAGTCTGGAAGGCGTTTGAAGATGAAGCACTGGCCAACCAAAAAGAGATCGAGGAAAAGGCGCTGGCCCTTTACAAAAAGAATCCCAAAAAAGCCCGCCAATTCCTAACCGGTTATAGCAATGACTGGATGAACAAATTAGTCGCCGCATATTGGAAACTCGGCGATGATCTCTGGAGCAAATATACAGGGAAATTTTAAAAAAGGAGACAAAGTATGGAAAAATTATCTGCCGCAGAATTAATAAATCTCATCGCCTCCGTATTCCCCCTCTTCGAAGGGGACCGGAAGCTCGGAATCCTTGTGGATGTCCCCCGTGACGCGAAGGACGACAACGAACATTGGGCCTTGCGGCGCGAAATTGCCGACGGCTGGTTCCAGGTCTTGAAAGACAGGGCCGCCGATACCGGCCTCGAAGAGATTAGCCTCTTCTGCTATCCGGACGTAGGATCCAACAATGCCGACCTTCCGGCCGAAGCCTTTTGCATGAATTGTTGTATCCCGGATACTGCCGCGGAACTGAAAAGTTGTGGCGCTAAACTCTCATTCGACACCATATTCACCCAATACCAATTGTTTCTGGCCCCTACCCAATATTCCGCCACCGCACCCTTGAAGAATGCCGCCAGGAAATACAATTTCCGCGCCGCTACCATGCCGGGTTTTTCCCCATTGATGATCCCGGCGTTGCGTATCGACTATAACGAAGTGTTCCGCCGCGTGCAATTGATCAAAGAAAAAGTGGATCCTGCCGAATGGGCGAAGGTGGACCTGGTGGTGGATAATGAAACCGATTATCAGGTTCTATTCGACCTGCGTCACCGCGAGGGGCATCTCAGTCCTGGTCGCTTCCCGGATAAAGGTGTTGCCGGTAATCTTCCATCGGGCGAAACCTACATCGTCCCTTATGAAGGAGAACGAGAGGGACAACCCAGCCTGACCAACGGAATTCTTCCGGTTCAAATCGGCGAAGAGGTCATCCTCTTTACCATCGAGGAAAACGTCGCCATCAACGCCGCAGGTTACAAGGGCAAAAGCAGCCAGACCTTGAATGATGAAATCGATCATCTCAAACGGGAACCCGCCTACGGCAACATGGCCGAACTGGGCTTCGGAATACTCGGTGATTTTGGCCTCGAACCCATCAATGAAATTCTTCTGGATGAAAAACTCGGTTTCCATGTGGCTTTCGGCAGAAGCGACCACTTCGGCGGCCAGGTGGGCCCCGGTGATTTTTCCTCCCCACAGGCGGTGATCCATCTCGATCAGATCTACATCCACGCCACTCAACCCCGCGTGTCGATTAAATCGTTGGCATTTGGATACCCGGGCGACAAAACCGAAGAAATCATAAAAAACAATGAGTATTTGATTTTCTAAACCCTTCAATAAACTTCCCCCTGCCGCCATTTCGGCGCAGGGGGTAAACTTTCTACAATTGATTATTCTTCTTGTTGAACCTTTGTTGTTCCTATGATAAGATAACTGTATTATATGTTTCTACGTTAAAAATAGTTGGGAGGCAATCATGAATGAATTAAAAAAGGCGACAACAACCGGTGAATTAAGTTCGGAACAAATGAGATGGCGGTGCAATTCAGAAGATTTGAAATTCGAAACCACCAAAGACTTGCAGGCGTGCGTGGAAATCATCGGACAGGAGAGAGCGTTGAATGCGCTGCGGATGTCGTTCGATATCGAAAGTCTCGGATATAACATATTTGTAACCGGTATGGTGGGGACGGGCCGAAAAACCGCCATCAGTTGTTTGATCAAGGAATCCCAACGGCTCAAAAACATCCCGGACGATAAATTGTACGTGTTTAACTTTAAAGATCCGGATAGTCCCAGGTTGATTCGCTTACCCGCCAGCAAAGGGCGTGCATTTAAAAAAGATATGGAAAACCTCGTCGATAATTTGCAAAAAAACATCCCGGCTATTTTTGAAAGCGAAGCCTACCAACAAGAGCGTAAGGAAATAATCGAAGCGGTCAAAGCAAAACAAAAAGAGATACTGAAAAATTTTGAGGCTGAGGTTTCCGAGAAAGGATTCGCCATCATTCAATTGCAATTCGGCACAATGACCCGTCCCGGAGTACTTCCCGTCATTGAGGGACAGGCGGTCAATTTCGATAAACTGGCATCGCTGGAAACAGAGGGGAAAATTAGCAAAGAAGAGATCGATAAATTGGAAACAATTCACGGTGAGCTATCAGAAAGAATAGAAGACATTCTCAAACAGGTTTCCGATCTTGATAAAGATACCTCCAAAAAACTTCACGACCTCGATAAAAAATTCGTGCAACCTGCAATCAAAGATCTAATAAAAAATATTAAAAATGGCTACAAAAACAAAGCGGTCGAAGAGTATCTAGAAGAATTGGATGACAACATCCTCGCAGACTTGAGGAAATTTCAAAAAAGCAAAAGTCAACAGGCGCCCCAGGAAGGGATGCCCGTCAAGAACGGCGATCGTTTTTTGGAATACCGGGTGAATCTCCTGGTGGACAATTGCGGCGCCAAAGAAGCCCCGGTAATTGTAGAAACCTCTCCCACCTACTCCAACCTATTCGGGACCATAGAATTGACAGCGGATCCAGGAGGAAGAACCCGGACCGATTTCACCAAAATCAAAGCGGGCTCGCTTCTGAAAGCGGACGGAGGATTTTTGGTGGTCGAGGCGCTGGATTTGCTGATCGAGCCCAATGTCTGGCCTACATTCAAACGGATGCTCAGAAACCGGAAAGTAGAAATTCAAAATTACCAGAGTATGTACATGATTTCCCTCTCAGCTCTCAAACCGGAACCAATCGATATCGACGTAAAGGTCGCCATCGTGGGAGACGCCTATATTTATCAAATATTATACAGCCGCGACGAGGACTTCAAAAAAATATTCAAATTGCGCGCCGATTTTGATTCGGTGATGAAACTGGACGAGAAAAGCGTGAATGACTATGCCAATTTTGTCACCCGCATCATAGATACGGAAAAACTCCATCATATGAACAGAAAGGCGGTGGGCCGCATCCTTGAATACGGCGTCCGCCTGGCGGGCAAACAGGATAAACTCTCCACCCAATTCAACGACGTGGCGGATGTAATTCGCGAAGCGAATTATTGGTGCCGCAAAGCCGGAAAGAAGACGATTACCGAAGCGCATGTGCAAAAAGCCATCGAGAAAAAAATCGACCGCTCCCGTTTAATGGAGGAGAAACTCCAGGAAATGATGGACGACGGTTCCATCATGATCGCTACCGAAGGCGCCGCCATAGGTCAGGTGAACGGATTGTCGGTCTACAATCTGGGGGACTATTCATTTGGAAAACCTTCCCGTATCACTGCCAACGCCAGCGTCGGCGACTCCGGCATCATCAATATCGAGCGCGAGGCTGAATTGAGCGGCCGTATCCATGACAAGGGTGTTTTAATCCTCTCTGGATACCTGCGCCAACGTTTTGCCCAGGACAAGCCGTTGGCTGTCAGCGCAAGCCTGTGTTTCGAGCAATCATATGGAGGAGTGGATGGCGATTCCGCATCGTCAACCGAGATTTACGCGCTCCTCTCAACTCTTTCCGGAATTCCCATTCGCCAGGAAATAGCTGTCACCGGGTCGGTCAACCAGAAGGGGGAAATCCAGCCCATCGGCGGCGTAAATCAGAAGATAGAAGGATTTTTCGACGCGTGTAAAACAAGAGGATTGACTGGAAACCAGGGTGTCATGATCCCTCATCAGAATGTCAAAGATTTAATGCTCAGACAGGATGTGGTGGATGCGGTAACCGAGAGGAAATTCCATATTTACGCGGTGGAATCCATACAACAAGGAATCGAGATTTTGACGGGATTCAAGGCGGGCGAATTGCAGGACGACGGGACTTACGAGGACGGCACCGTGTTTAACCGTGTTGACCGCAAACTGATGAATTACGCCGAAAAGTGGAAAAATTTCCGCCTGTAATGGGCGGAACGTTCGCGGGTAATTAAAATTGAAGGCGGGAATCGTCCCGGTTAGCGGCGATTGATGATGTAACACATGTAACCGATGTAAAACAGCAGAAGTAGCGCCGCCTCCCAACGATCCAGCTTACGGCGTTTGCCGGTGAACATGGTAATGAATAGAAAAAGCGCCGATCCGGCCACCACCGCGATATCGAAGTTGAATACCCGTTTGAACGACACGGGATACACCAGAGAACTGCTACCCATGACCAGCAGAATATTGAAGATATTGGAACCGACAACATTGCCCACCGCCATGTCGCATCGTTTTTTCATGGCAGCCACAGCGGAAGTCACCAACTCAGGAAGCGAGGTGCCGCCCGAGACGATGGTCAGAGCGATGAGTTTTTCGCTGACATGGAGAGAGCGCGCGATTTCTTCCGCATATTTCACCACCATGCCGCCGCCAAGAAAAAGCCCCGCCAGGCCGATAACAATGAATATAGTTGTTTTTTTTATTGAAAACACTTCCACATCGTGGTTTTCTTCGGATTTATCCTTCGAAATGTAAAACACATACACCAAAAACAGTCCGAACAATACCAACAGCACCAATCCATCGGTTCGCGATATTATTTCGGGTCCATTATCTCCGAACAATGTGTCGTTTGCCATAAAAAACAGAACCAGTACTGCAGCGAGAGAGAAGGGGATCTCGCGCCACACGGTTTTTTTCTGCACCGCGATGGGATAGATCAATCCGGCAATCCCGAGAATCAAGAGGGAATTGAAGATGTTGCTGCCGATGATGTTTCCCAACACCATTTCATTGGAATGGCGTATCGAAGCGAAGATATTGACCACCAGTTCAGGGGCGCTGGTCCCGAACGCGACGATAGTCAGGCCGATCACAATTTCAGGAATCTCGAAGCGTTTAGCCAGCGACGACGCGCCGTCGATGAGTAGATCCGCCCCTTTTATGACGAATCCGAAGCCCACGATTAATAGAAGGATATCATAAACCATCCTTGATTATACAGGGAAACACCCCTTTTCCGCAACACCCCATTACAGAATAAACACAAGAATTTGAGACTCGTATCGCCCATCGTGATACACCAGTCCAAATTTGGAAACCCTATTCGCAAACAATCATCTACTCGTGAGAGGATACTCTCACTTCAATCCCAGCGGTTTGTTTTGTCGCAATAGCTCGATTGCCTCCTTGGCGCGCTTGAGGCGGGTCTCGGGCTTTTTTGCGGAGCCGATCCAGAGTTTGAAGTTCTTTTGATAAGACGAAGCGAGCTTCGAGAAGTTTTCGAATGCGTCCGGATGCTGGGCGAGCGATTGTTCGAGTTCCACAGGCATAGGAACTACCCGGTTTCTGACCGGAGTTTCGGTTTTTACGCTACCATCCAATATTCCCCGGGGTAGTTTATCGCGGCCGGCAAGAGTCATTTTTCCAGCCGCGATCATTTTTTTCGCCCGTTTGACATTGAGCTCGGACCATTTATCAGGATTGGTCCGCGGCGTGAATTTTTGCATATACCGGTCGTCGTCGATCCGCTTGACGATGCTATCGATCCAACCGAAACAGAGTGCTTCCTCCACGGCATCGTCATAGGAAATCCGCGGTTGCCCGCTATGCTTTTTATGATAGATCAGCCAGATTTCTTGCTTCGAACGGTGGTTCGCCTCCAGCCAACGCCGCCATTCCTCGCGATCGAAAACTAAAAGTGTTTGCTCCATGGTTTTATCCTTTCGCCAACCGGCGTGAAAGTAAGATTGTATAGGGAATCGAGAAGAGGATGAAGAGGATGATGGCAGGGATAGTAGCTACCGGCGCTGCTGGCTTCAGGATGATGAAGCGCTCGACGAACAGGCCTGAGAAGATGATGGCCGAGATCATCGACACCGCGGGAACCGATGATTTCACTCTTCGAGAGATGAATAGGATGAAAGGGATCACGAATAAAGAAATCAAGACATAAACGCCGAGATATGACAAAACCGGAACCGAGAGTCGCTTCTCCAGGAACGAGACCTCCTCGGGAATATTGCCGTACCAGATCACCAGGTATTGGGAAAAAAACAAACCGGCCCAAAGGAGGGCGAATCCCATCAACATCACCGGCGTGTCATTGAAGATAGACGAATACTTTTTTTTGTCGCGCCAAAAAAGAATACTTCCTGCAATGGCCGCAAACGCGATTCCTCCATATAGGGCTTCCACAAAAAAATACCCGCCCATCAGCGTGTCGATCCAGGGATATTCGAGACTCATAGCCCAGTCGAAGGCAGCGAAGGATTGGCTGACGACAAACGTTGCCAAATACAAAACCGCCCATTTCCCCGAATTGCTACCGCCGCTACGAACCCTGCGCTCATAAAAAAAAGCGGCCAGAAAGGGTAGAAATAATACAGTCACATTACGCCAGATGAAGAATCCCGGATCGAGCCAACGGTTCGGTTCTTGAAGCCAGGGATAGATGTCCAGATGGCGGGAAAACACAAGGAACGAAACCGGAAAAATTAGCAGCAGCGGATAATATTGAAGCAAAAAATCTTTAGCCGGGTCCAGCCACCGCCCTCGACTCAAATCTGACACAGCGACGAGGGCGATGATCCCCTGCCCTACAGCCGACCAAAATAATAACGCCAAAAGCAGAGACGCATCCCGCTTCGGCGAAAGAATCACATCTGCGCTAACTATCAAAATCATCACCCCCAACACCAACAACCATACCAAACGATTCCTCATACGCCTCATGCGCCGGTCTCCGAAACTGCCGCCACAATGACAAATTGATTGCCGCATTCCCTGGGGTTCACAATCCGTTTTGGCATGGGAAGCCGGTTTAGATGTAAAAAGCCGATAAAGGATACAATCCCTCCAAACAGAATCGCGCACTCGAAGGCCACGATAATGAAGGCGGGAATCGACACCAATGGTTTGCCTCCGGTGATCAGAGGCCAATCCAACACAGTGAATACAATAAATAAAAATCCCAGCACAAAACCCGCGACACCCCCAGCCAGCGCAAAATACTTCAATGGACTGGGCGGAACATCGAGCAGGCGCTCCGCCTCATGAATGTGATACGGCGTCATCACCGTCAAACCGCGGGGGTCTGTCCCCATCCTGAGCAATTCCTCCAGTTTTTGGAGAAACGCCTCTTTCTCGTCGAACCGGTATTCGTCGTTCATGTACCCTGCTCCTTGATTTCGGCCATAGACAGCACTGGCAACACTTTGGAAAAAATGAGAAAAAATGTGAAAAACATCCCGAAGCTACCGATACTGATTCCGATCTCCACCATCGTCGGAGAATAGGTTCCCCATGAATAGGGGATGAATTCTTTCGCCAGAGAGGTCACGATTATGACAAACCGCTCCAACCACATCCCCACATTCACCAACAACGACAATACGAACAAGTAGCCGATGCTCCGTCGCAACTTCCGCAAAAACAACGAAAGCGGCAACACCACATTGCAAAAGGTCATCATCCAATAAAAAAGTTTATAATCCCCTGTCATCCGGTATTTAAAAACTTCAATCTCAAAAATGTTCCCGCTATAAAACGCCAACCCCAATTCCACGATATACGAGAAGGAGACAATCAGCGACGTCACCAATAAAACTTTGGCGATATTCTCATAGTGATTGACAGTGATGTAGGATTCGATGTGAAGAAGCTTTCGCATCGGGATGGTGAGGGTGATTACCATGGCGGTGCCGGAAAAGATCGCTCCCGCCACAAAATAAGGCGCGAAGATGGTGGAATGCCAACCGGGAACGATACTCATGGCAAAATCCCAGGACACCACCGAATGAACCGATATCACCAGCGGCGTGGCAAAGGCCGCCAGGAACATATACAATTGCCGGTAATGTTTCCATTGATCGAGAGTCCCTTCCCATCCCAGGGATAACACCTTGTAAATCCAGCCGCGAATCCCGGAGAAATACCTGCGGGCGCCGGCCAGATCCGGCACCATTCCAATATAGAAAAAGATGAGGCTGATGGCGAAATAGGTGGATACGGCAAACACATCCCAGATCAGCGGCGATCGGAAATTGACCCACAACAATCGCTGGTTCGGATAGGGAAACAAATAGTAAAACCGCCACACACGGCCCAGGTGAATCAATGGATAGAGACCCGCGGTCATGATGGCGATCACTGTCATGGCTTCGGCGATGCGGTTGAAGGCGCTGCGGAATCTTGCCCGGAACAAGAACAACACAGCGGAGATCAAGGTTCCGGAATGAGCGATGCCAACCCAAAACACGAAGTTGGTGATATAGACGCCCCAACCCACCGGATGCCCGATTCCCGCCACTCCCATGCCGAACACAATCTGGTAGGCCCAAATTCCCATACCCACGGCAAAGCACGTCGCCGACACCGCCAGGGCCAACCAATAAATTAGGGACGGGCGTTTCATCGCCCCCAACACATCCCGGTCCACTTGTCGGTAAAACGGCAATCCATTCATGATTTTGTCGTCTCCTCTGGATGCCGCCGTTTGATATAAAACACCGCCGGCTCGGTTCCCAGTTGTTCAAGCACCCGGTAGGCGCCGGAAGAAGATGCCAATCTCGCAACCCTGGAACCGGGATCTAAAAGATTGCCGAAGGTGATGGCTCCGGTGGGACATGTTTGCGCGCAAGCGGGAATCACCTCTCCGTCCATCACCCCCCGTTTCTCCCTTGCGGCCCGGTCTTTGGCAAAGCGGATGCGTTGG
>JAHELQ010000535.1 GCA_024644125.1 Candidatus Aminicenantota bacterium
CCTCAGGCTCATATCGCCGGCATTTTCATCATCCGTTTTGATCCGCACCGGATTGATAGTATACAGGACGCTTCCGCCGTAATTGATCGCTTTGACCACATCCATCAGATACTTGTACATCTGCATGTTCAATTGAACGGAATCTTCTTTTGCTGTTTTTTCCGGTTTAAGCAAGGTGGAATAATTTTTCCCCCACCCAGATTCTTTTTCCAGAAGATCGGTTCGAAATGCGCCTTTGGCAATCCCTTCCGAAATCAAATACACGATTTTGGGCTTCGAAATCATTGCCAGCGCATACTTCAATTGACCCAGCGACTGGGCAAAACCCCGGGCCTGGTTCTGATACCGCCAGCGTTCCATCGCAAGATTCTGGTTTTGCAACGTTTTTAAGCTCTCGCTGACCGTTGCGGGATCACGCAGGCCAAAATCGGTGAAGTTATCATACTCTCTTGCCTGAAAAATATCTCGGCTCCATTTTTCATGGGGCATCTTGATCTTGTCGATAATTTTCAAAGCCTCGCTATGGTCGCCGTTTGACGATGTGGCGAGGTAATTCAAGCCGCCGGCCGGGGTATTCAACAACACGATAAACGTATCCCCCGGAGAACTTTTGGCGAGCAGCTCCTCCGCGATCTTCTTACTGCGTTTCATCCCATTATGACTATTGTAAATCGAATCAATGATAATGAACACCATCCGGTCCGTCCTACGAATGGCAGGAGCAGGCTGTTCTTCTTGAGGAGCGGCGGATTTTTTGACCGTTCTCTCGACAACGCGCTCATCCTCAAAGGAAAAACGTCTGAAGTCGGCGATATTTACCGACACATCATTGATGTACAATTCGAGCTCGTCCTGTTTCAAATCAAATACCGGATTTCCGCTGGAATCGACGGCGAATACAGGGATAACCTTGACAACGACCGACACATCATAATGTAAGGGTTCCTGTTGAAATCCAGTCGAACGTTCCCCGGCAATCCCCAAAACCGCCAGCATCGAAAAAAGCGACAGGATCGCACACATAATTCCGGTTGTTTTATATCTTGACTTCATAACTACGTCCTCCTCATTTTTTTCATTAACTAAAATGTAACGCCACGATCATTTCTGCAATTGGAATTCCATAGTATAAACAATTCATCAATCATTTAGATGACCAATAATAAATAATTACAACCAATTTTAATACTATTTCCGTATTGCCGATCTTTTCCCCGTCGATTATCATTAACATGAAAACCTTTAAAGGAGGAAGCAATGAAGTATACAAAAAAATTGCGCTTTGCCACAATGCTCATAATTTTCATTTTCACCTGCGTATTACCGGCTTCAGTAGAGAACTCCCTGGACGCAAACAAGGAAATCTGCCGCGCTGCATCCCTACAATTACCACAATGGCTGGATAAAATTCCCGCAGGACAGGAGCAATACTTCGGTTTCACCAGTCGCGAAGACTTTTCCAGGGCAACAATTGGAGTGCCCGTTCACACTTATTATTTTTCCGACGAATTGTCCGAATCAACTTCGGCGCAATCCAGCGAGGTGTTGACCCCCGCATACGAATGGCGTGTGCCGGTAACGGTTGACAATGAATACCGCGCCCTGGTCACAGTCGCTCCAATAAACGGCGAATGGAAAATCGTGGATATCGGCGCCGCGGGACTTGCCCGGGAATTGGGAAATGTCAAAACCGGCCACCTCAACATATTGCTGCGCTCATTTTCCAGCAAAAGCGATTTCCTGGTAACTCCCTCCATTGACCAGGCAGGAAAAGGCGTCATGCTGCTGCCGCTCCAGTCAGCCAGAAGAAACATCAGCCAACTAGACCACGCGACAAAGGATTTGTTCACCATTGACGAAATCAGGGGAATGATCCTGTTCCCGGAAACCAACCCGGGTGTTGCCCGCTAATCAAGGAGGATCGATATGTTGAAAAAAAGAGTATATCATTTTATCCTGGCGATCATGATCGTTCTGTTCGCAACCACAACCGCCCAGGCACAGGTGCTGAATGTCACCGAGTGTTTTCAGGAATACGACCAGTGGTGCTGGGCCGGCACAAGCCAGTGCGTTCTGTTCTATTATGGTTTTAACTACGAACAATGCGAAATCGCTGAATACACCCGCCTGAACGCTACATTCCACGATTTCGGCGACACCGATTGCTGCGTGGATCCGACATTGGGATGCAATTATTGGAATTATAACTACGGTTACGACGGTAGTATCCAGATGATCTTGATCGATATGGGCGGCATCGATAATTATGGAATATCAAAAGCGCTGACAATATCTGAGGTTCAGACGGAAATCAGCGGCGGACGCCCCTTTGTCATCCGCTGGAAACTTCCCGGCGGCGGCCATTTTATCGTTGGCCACGGCCTGGTGAACACCGACCTCTATTACATGGACCCCTGGTTCGGAGAAGGGCTTAAAGTGGCGGATTACAGTTGGGTTTTGAAACACAGCGGCTATAGCTGGACCCACACCAACGTCATCACCACCAACCCATAACCGGTCAAGAACACAAAACAGTCACCTATTTATCTTATTCTAGCATCACATAACAAGAGACGGTAGGCGGGGGTTTCCTTCCCGCCCGCCGCCTTCTATCACTGCCATCGCCAGTTGCATCAAACTCATTTTGCTATATAATAGTAAAATGAAGACATTGATTTTTATCTTCCTTGACGGAGTGGGCATCGGGAAAAACGATTCCACCAATCCTTTTTATCTGGCAAAAGCGCAATACCTTCCATTCTACGACACAGGCTGCCGGTTACCCGACAATACACCCATCAAACCCATCGATGCCTGCCTCGGAGTAAATGGGATGCCAATGAGCGCCACCGGCCAAACCAGTTTGTTTACCGGTACCAATATCCCGGCCCTTTTGGGCCAACACCGTGATAGTTACCCGGACAGCCAGATGAGAAAGATCATCCGCCAACGCAACCTTTTCTCCGCCACCCGGCAGCGGGGCCTCAAGCCCCGGTTCATCAACGCCTTCCCCGGCCCCCACCATCTCTTTTCGCCAATGCACATTCACATCAAAGAAAATGGGGATCTCACCACCTCCCCCACATTCCAGGCCCAGGTACGACACCCCCTGTCAGTCACCACCTGTATGATGGTGGCGGACAGGATGCCGCCGTTCGGACGCGAAGACATCAATAAGGGGAGAGCGATCTTCCACGATTACACAAACGAATCGCTAGTTGGGAAATACCCGGAACTCCCCAATTACACACCGGAACAAGCGGCCGAAATAATTTATAGAACATCGCGGGATTATAACCTTCTGCTCTACGAATACTTCCAAACCGACTTTTTTGGTCACGGATTCGAACAGGAGGATTGCATCGGTTTGGTAAAACAATTGGACCGCCTCGTCGGGCACCTCGTTTCCCTCATAAACCCCGAAGAAGACACCCTGCTCCTGACCAGCGACCATGGCAACCTCGAAGACTTCGGCACCCAGCTCCACACCTATAATCCTGTCCCCCTTCTCACCTGGGGCGACAAACACCGCCAATTACGCGAAAAAATCACCTCCCTCGCCGACGTCAAAACCGCCATCCTGGAGCTTTTTCCGTAAGAAAATCCAGGGACAGGCAAGAATGGCACTAACTTAACAGGTCAAGGAATCCAGGGAGGAATCCAGGGGACAGGCGAAACAGGAGCCGGATGGAAGCAGGGAAGATCTACATCGGTAGCATCGATGGTTGCATGCGATGCCCGGTTCGGCTGCCGTTGCGAAGAAATATGCAAAAATTTATAAGCCGGCATATAATCAATCTGTTCCCATTACTTCCCTCATAACTCCATGCACGTATCGGACGGACTGTCCTATGTCACCAACAATAATCAATGCGCCAGCCCCAAACCTAATGGCTCGAGAAACGGAAGAATTTGCTTCCGTAATAGACTCATCTATCAA
>JAHELQ010000079.1 GCA_024644125.1 Candidatus Aminicenantota bacterium
TACAAATTTCCCATTCCTCTCGACATTAGCAAAACAAATACGGCAAAATGACCTAGCATTGCACATTGTGCAGTTAGTCCCTACCAATTCACAAAACTCATAAAGCATATTTTGCATTAATTTAATATTAAAACCATCTTGTACATTTCCAATAGGCCGACTTGAATTAATTTTCTCACACACATGGAACATGCCATCACAATCCAAAAACACTCTTCTGTCGAACAAACAGGTTCCAGATATATTATGAAAACACTTTTCATTTAGTGCTTCATCGATTTTCTTATAAGGTTTTATAAGATTTTTTTCTAAAGGATTTAAAGGCAATTTATTTTTGCATTTATATTTTAATCGTTGAAATAGATACCTTACCGATTTATTCCTAAAATTATCCTCATTTTCAACCCCTTCATAAAAACAGGTATCTCTTGAATCTACCAATCCTACTGATATAGCAAGTTTATTTACGATGCGATTATTTGTAAAAAAATCATAGTAGTCATCAATTTTAATATTATATGGAAAAGTTGCGATCAGATTGATACTACTGTAGTAATAATCAGCACTGAATGACTTGATTTTTTCTAAATTATCCATAATGACATTATGCGACCCTGCACCATTTTTAAAAATTCGATGCCTATCATGGACAGTATCCGGGCCATCAAGGCTCACTAAAATTGAAAATTTCTTTTCAATAAAAAATTTAAGATGATTCGAATTGATTACTGTACCATTGGTTGTTAGAAAGTAACTTAACTCAAAATCCCGGAATCGTTTCTCGGCCAAAGCAACAATTTTTTTTATAACCGAGAAGTCTAGCATTGGCTCACCTCCATAAAAACCAACTGAAAATTTTTTATTCTGGCGTCCCTTAATTAAATCATATACCTTATCAATCCCTGCCTTTGCAATTTCAAGGGACATATTTTTTTCCGTATGGATTCTCTTATGATAATATTTTCCACTAAAGCTACAGTACTTACATCGTAAATTGCAATCCTGAGTAACTTGAAATATAAGTTGAGCCAAGTTCTTTAATTTACGCTGGATATCATCTTGATTGAATTGGTGCATTTCAATCAACTGGCTTTTCCATGACCCAAATTTTTGGAACAAACCCTCAAATTCAGAGTTAACTAATCTATGATACTGTGGATAATACAAAAAACATCCATCATTCAATCCTATCTTTTCCATTAATTTAAATATAGACTCCGTCAGAATAAAGTCAAACAACGCTTATACAAAAAGCATAGTGACATTTATTTGTCCCTCCTACTATCTTCTCTAGAAGGAGGGACAAGGCATTTTCATTTTACATATAGATTAGCCAAGATAACTCTTCATTGTGCTATTACTCTGGGTATCTTCACACTGCGACTCACATGCTGAAAAATAGAAACGAACGTTCCTTTATTTTAGAGAGTCCCCCAATGATTCTTTCGTTGGGGTAGGAATGATTTTTTCCAACATATTTTACCTCCTTTTAAATTTTGTTTCGATTTTATTTTGAAAAATTAATAAATATCAAAACCAATATTGTCCCTTTATATACTTAAAAAATAGTGTAACATAACAATATCATTTATTCAACCTAGAAAAATGTGATGCTATCGTTTTAAACTGTACTGAGAATGCAATGCTCTGGGTGCTATATGTATGTGATCGTTTTTTTTAGAGAAGTAAAGAAAAGATGATTTTTCTACGGAATGACAGTAATGTCCTATAAAATTTTTTGGGTATAGAGCTGACCTATCAAATTTTATAAAATTGAATTTACCAAAAGCGATTCTATAAATAGAAGAAGATCGGCATGGATAATTTTACCACAGTTTTTCGTCAATTGCTAAATTAAACTCCCCGCGCGGAGAATTTAAACATGACGCTGCAACTACAAACGCTATTGCAAGCACTTCAACGGTTTGATTCAATTTTTAGTAAAATTTTCGCGATTGCGACGAATAGAAATTGTCAACACGATATCGAAATGGGACTAAAAACGGAACGAACGAAATGGAACACCTTTTGGCTTAAAATTATTTCTCGTTCACAATTAGCTTATGCCAATCAGAACCGCGACTACATGATTCAAAAAAGATATACTATCACTTGCTTTCAAAGTACGAAAACCAACAACGGCATTACGATCAAGTAAAGGATGGGAAATTCAGGCCTAAAAAGAACTCAGATTCAAAAATAAAATCGAGATCTTTTTTAAATGGATAAAACAAGAACCTGAAGATAAAAGCATTATATAGTACAGCGAAGAATGCAATAAAAACACAATTTTGACAGTTACTATTTTTTACCGCCTTCTTTCCTATATCAAATTTCAAACAAGAGATGACGGCACAATACTCAAATTTTGCCGAATCATTCGAAACTAGCTTTTGAAAAAACAGACAGCATAGATTTTCTGTGAGAAGAACCGGACAAGTGGAGAATTGTCAGAGATCCTTGTGTGTAGCTGGTTTTGATTGATTTAGGCGGTTTGAAATATGATACTACTGGTATTGTAGGACTACACAGATTTATTTTAATCCTTTTCGAGCACACCAAGGCAAGTAATTGTCTCGAACTCATTATTTACATCTTGCCAGATGTAGACGCCCCGATCGAAGTCAAAAAAGGTATGCCTAAAGCCGGGTCCATAAATTGAGATAGCACTGGTAAAATTTTTCCCCACCGGAAGATTGACTTGTTTTATGTATTTTCCAGTCTGACAGTTGAAGATGTCAATTTGCATTAGCATTGATTCACAATTTAAATCCGAGATAAATCCAAGCTGGTTTTCGCCGACATTATGCATGCCCAAATGATATACCTTCTCGTGGTGCGGACTATATCTAATAACCAGTCCTGATTTCTTTTTTCGCTCCTCAAATCCATCAGTCTTGAAGTATCCCGCCAATTTAGCATCGTTTTCAGAAAATAACTTCCCCTTGAGTTTAGGGACGGGCACTACTTTTTTCGAACCATCCAGAGGATCGTAGATAGTATAAATATTCTTTGTATTGATGGAATATATTATTTTGCCATTTTGCTGGAAACCACTTACCATCGGTATAAAGTAAGGAAAATCCACAAATTGAGTGCCATTTTTTGTATATCGCTTCCTTTTATATTCAGAAGAGTACGTTTCAATAGTTATTTCATTCTCAACCAGGTGATTGTCGCCAAAAGAATTTAAAAGAACGCTCAAGTCTATCTTATCACCTTTTATAACAGATGCCCCTAAAACAAATTTATAGTTTGGTTCCTTTCCAAAAAAATCGACAAAATGTCTGGATCTATAGTATCTACTACTGAAAAGCCACGTGAATCTAGAATCGAAGACCGAGATTTTTTTATTCACATCATATATGAAAAACTTATTGTCATGATATTGAACAAATGTTGGATCACACAATTCCGAAGGAGAAGCACAGTCACCGTATTTAAGATGAACCGTCTCTTTGAGAGCGCCATCCTTTAATTGGTGAATCTGTAGAAGAATCCGGTTCTCTAACTTTGAGGAAATACTGTCAACTACATAATACTCCTCCCTCTCTCGACTCATACCAAGTAGTCTCCCAGGGCTGATGTCAAGAATTCTGATAGAATTTTCTTGTTGAGATCGATTATAGTTGTTGAGAGTAATGTCTCCGAACATTTGGAAATTTAAGACAAGTAAGAAAACCACAGAAATCAAGCGTGATATCATCATCAAAATCCCTCCTTTCTAAGTTCTATATACTCTGATAATTTATTTTTTAGCTAGATCCCCCATCAAAAAATAAAAAAAAACCTCGTTGTCCTTGTCAAAACAAGGTAAAATAGAGTTTAACGCAAATCAAACGTCTAACCAACGAGGTGAGTATATTATGACACAAGGCATGCTTCCTTTCCAGTATGAAAATGAAAAAGATACAAAAAAAATGACAGGCTTTGGAGGAGCAGGAGTTTATCTTGATCTTTTCAAAGCGCTTGGCCTGGAAAATCTTTTTGATAGAAAACCTGGCTTGAATCAGGGTAGCCAGGGCTATAGCGATAGCGAGATCTGCCTGTCCTTTGTATTGTTGCATCTTTTGGGCGGTGAATGCGTGGATGATATCGATCGCCTTGAGAGTGACGCAGGTCTCGCATACCTTTTTAAGAAGTATTTCAAGAAGAAAGGCGGCAACCGATTTCGCCGCCCGACCGAGCGGGTTTTCCCCTCTTCGTCGGTGTTGTTTCGCTATCTGGAAAAGTTTGACATCGGCGAGGAAGCTCTTCACGAGAAAGGGATTTTTCCTGTGGGTGCTGATCAACTGGCAGCTTTTCAGTCCTGCAACAAAGAGCTCCTGGCGCGTCTTCAGCGGAATTTGCCTCAGAAGACGGCGACGCTTGACCAGGACGCGACGTTGGTGGAAGCTGCGAAAAACAATCGGCCATGTACTGTTACAAAGGCTTTAAGGGCTATCAGCCGTTGAATGTGTACTGGTATGAACGGGATGTGATGGTTAACACTGAATTTCGGGCGGGTAATTATCCTGCAAACAAAGAGTTGCTCCGGATGTTTAAAGAATCGCTAGCCATGTTGCCCGAAGGCGTTCAGCAGGTGTACTATCGCGGCGATGGGGCGAGTTACAACCATGATCTTCTCAAATATCTGGACAGCAACGAGAGAACCGATACGGCGGGCCGCCGCTTTGGGCGTATCGGTTTCGCTGTGCGGAGCATCATGTCGCCGGAATTGAAGCGCGTTATTAGTCATGATGAAGATGCCGTCTGGAAGGACCTGGATGTAGATGGGAGCGGAAATCCGCATCCCTGGGGCCGGCAGTGGGCGGAGGTGTGTTTTGTGCCGAATGCGTTGGCCATGAGCAAAAAGGGCCGTGAGTATCGCTATTTAGTGACCCGTCAACTTTTAGAGGAACGCTGTCTTCCGGGCCTTGAAGAGCAGTTGGAATTGCCCTTCCCAACGGTTGAAATGAATGGCAAGCGCTATAAAGTTTTTGCGATAGCCACCAATTTGTCCTGGGACGGAGCCGAAATCATTCGCTGGCATGATGGGCGCGCCGGTCGAAGCGAGGCTGCCCACAGTATCCTTAAAAGCGACCTGGGGGGCGGCAAGATGCCGTCGGGAAAGTTTGGAGCTAACGGCGCCTGGTGGTGGTTGGCGGTTTTGCCCATGAATGTGCAGGCGATCATGCAGCACGTGGGGCTTGGAGGCGAATGGCGATACAAAAGAATGAAAGCTGCCCGCTTCCATCTCATCAACCTCCCGGCCCGGCTGGTCAGGCACGCCAATAGTCTAATGATAAAGTTATCTATCGAAGAGAAAAGATATAATTGGATATTGAGTATTCGACGACGAATACTGGCATTCGCCCGAGGACCTTGTGTTACTTAATGTAAAGAGACAAAACATGTACCTTGCTTCGGTTGAAGCCAGTGGTCTGCTCAAAGGCGAAACTGGAGGAACAAAAACAGTAAATAACTGGATTGGGAATGAAATATTGAAGGAAATATCCAGGAGTTTAAGCAAAATTAGGTGATCCGCTGCTAGTTTTTGAGGCGGATGGGTGCCTCGAACCGAAAAGAGCGGGGCTGAGGGGTGGATAAAAAATTAGGTGGGGGATTCTGGATAATGCAACAGGTTGACAGAACTCGGCGAAATGAGTATATTAATCATAGGAGAACAAAAATGGGACACGCAATGGAGTCTTTACAAATCGAGTATCCTCTCGAACTATCGATATCATTGAAGTACAGCAAAGAGGAATTAGCAGGCGAGATCAAGAAGCTGGCGATGATCAAATTGTTCGAGTTGGGCAAAATATCATCAGGTATGGCGGCCAAAACCCTCAACCTCTCCCGCCTGGAATTCATCGAGCTCCTGGGCAAATACAAAGTCTCCATTTTCCCCTACGAATCCAAACAAGACCTCCTGGAAGACCTCGATAATGCCTAACGTTGTATCCAACACAACTCCACTCATCTCACTCTCCAAAATCTCGATGCTCCATCTGCTTAGAGAGCTTTATAAGATAATCATCATCCCATCAGCGGTTTTCGAAGAGTATCAAAATGGAAAAGATAAAGATTTTTTTGTGGATATATCTCGGATTGATTGGATAAAAATCGTGGAAATCGAGAGCCGAAAAGCATCGGAATACCTCCTGGACCTGGATAGAGGCTAGGCTGAAGCGATTATTCTTGCTGAAGAGATTAATGCCGACTTGCTATTGATGGATGAGATAAGTGGGAGACAATACGCCAGGTTGAAGAACCTAAAAATAACAGGCACTATTGGGGTTCTACTAAAAGCCTGGGAGAAAAAGCTCATTCCGGCGGTAACCCCTCTAGCATTGGAACTTAGATCCAAAGGAATATGGCTAAACGACAAGCTCATCAGTCATATCAGTGAAATAGAAAAAGAAAAACCTTAAATCTTACGAATCGCTTTTTTCAATTCCCTTTACTCTCTACCCCTCAACATGTCTTAGCAAAGAATCATATTAAAATGAAAATCAAAAAAATTAAGGGACAGGTGAGTTCGACTCCCTTTAGACAAAAAAGTTTGCCTGTCCCCTATCGTTCCAACTAAAAACAGACCGGCCAGGGCGCACTACGCAATTACGCACTTGAAAATCGAAAGAAATTCAAGGGACAGGTGCGTTCGATTACAATTTATCGAACTCCTGTGCAAACACAAGAAACAGGGGACAGGCAAGCGGATGATCCTCTGCCTGTCGAAGCTGAGTTAGATCTCGACCACGAATTCTGCTTCGCCATAGTATCATAAATAGTTGCCTGTCCCCATCTCCCTATTTTTCTACCTTTTCAATAACATAATAATTCAATGCTATTTATAATTCAAGACGAGAACAAAAGAGAAAATTAAGAAAAAATTTACCTGTCCCCTATCGTTTCCCCCTATCTCTCACTATTGTTCTTTTGATTTTTCGCGAAATATTGACAAATAGAATTCTATGGCATATATTAATATTAAAGGTACAAAAAATGAAAAACGTTTTAAGGTTAGATCTAGAAGGACTTCCCGAAGAAGCGCGAGATTCAATAATTGATTTTTATGAATACATTAAATCAAAATATGATTCTCCCAGGAGAAAAACCTCCGAGGCCAAAAAAGATCTTCTATCGGTGATGAAAAAAGGCCTATATAATCTTCCCTCAGATTATAAATTCGACCGCGAAGAATTGTATGATTGAAAAATCATTCATCGATACAAACATATTCATCTATGCTTTCGAAAATAATGATAGTCCAAAGAAAGTTGAAGCAATCAAGACAATAACGAAAGAGAATTCCTATCATATTACAAGCGTTCAAGTCTTGAATGAATTCATAAGCGCAACAACTAAAAAGAAACTGCTGTCCAAAAAGCAATCCATTGAAGTCGCATTGATGATAAAGGAAGAATTCGAAATCGTCCCTCTAAATCACACTGTTTTCGAAAAGGCAATGGAAATATATGGAGGGAAGAAAATTCTTGTAAGTTTGTGGGATTCCTTAATCATAGCCAGCGCTTTGGTGAACAAGTGTACAAAAGAATACTCTGAGGATATGCAACACGAGTTCCCAATCGATGGGCTGATAATTTTGAATCCATTTTTGCTTCAGTAGCTCGTCCAAATTAAATAAATCCCTACCAAATAGCAATAAACAAAAGTGACAGGCAAATTTTATCTTTAGACAAAAAAGTTTGCCTGTCCCCTATCGTTTCCCTTTTCTCCGGAAGAGGATATTTCCAGAAGTCTATGATGATGTTGGTGTCAGCGAGAATCATATCATGCTTTGATTTCTCAGGTTATCGACTTCATCCTGGTCTAACTCGAGTTTTCCACATAAGGCAAAGAACTTTTTTAATTTTTTCTTTTTATCGATATCTTTTTTTTCTCTCACTGTGATTTCAACGAACTTGCCTTTGAATTGTTCAAGACCAGGTATCTCTATGCATTTATCTTTAACCTTTAAGGTTCTACTCAACATGATTCCTCCTTAAGAAATATATTCTATTCTTATTTTTTTGGCAACATGCGGCGAATCCCCCGGCCAGAAAAAAAATTAAGGACGAAACAGGGGACAGGCAAATTGTTGCGTGTTGGTGTTGGGGGCGAACGATGCTTCGATGCCGGATCGCAGAAGCAATACAAGCCTCCGCGAGGTAAACCGCGGATGGAGGGATCGAGAGCGGACACCCACTGGCGGAACCAAAGATGCGGATGATGCGATGCTGCGGATGATCCTCTGCCTGTCGAAGCTGAGTTAGATCTCGACCACGAATTCTGCTTCGCCATAGTATCATAAATAGTTGCCTGTCCCCATCTCCCTTCTCCCCTTTCGAGGCCCGGCTCAGGAATCCTGCCAGACTAAAAATAAACGAAGACGCAGATAATCATCGAAGCTTTCATCGATAGCATCTCGACAACGAATGCTGCTTCGCCTGTCCCCTCTTCCCCTCTTGAAATAAAATCGAATCGAGGTTATAATTGCCTAATCGAATACCCATGCCGGGAATAACGACAGCAAGGAGCAGACGATGAGCGAAGATAACAATCATGTGATGGACGAATTCATTACAGCCAACGAAGAGATCGATGTCAATGCCATCATGGCCGCGATCCGCCGGAAGATCCAGGGCAAAAAAGACGCCGGGATCCTGAAACAGAAAGAGATCGATGACATCGTCGATATGGAGCTACTTCCCCTGCCGGACTTCCTGGAGATCCCCAATGTCTACGAGCCCCACCTCTACCCAGAGCACAAAGGCGAAGATTTCCAGCCGGTCCATGTGGAACCTGAGATCGAAGCTGGATTCGTCAAAAAAATCATGGGCAAGTTCAGGAGCGTCCTCTCCCCTCTCACCCGCTTCATGATGCGCCCCTTTCTGACCGACCAGACCAACCGCACGGTCGAGCTGCACAACGCCAACAAACAGGATATCCATCATCTGAAGCAGTTGATCCCGGTCATCTTGCAAAGCAAGGAATATATCAAACTCCTGCACAACACCATCAACAACATGATTGTGGAGACCTCCAAAAACCAGATCGAAAAAGAGCTCTTGAAGACCAAGATCAAGGTGCTGGAAGACAAGATCGAATTTTTGGAAAACCGCGAACGGGCCATCGAGAAAAAACTCTACCAGGAGTGATCCCGTCCTTGCCAACTCCGGCCGCGCGCCCGGCCCCACTTGTCGAAAGGGTAAAAAAATGTTACCATATCCCACAAATGGATGAACAAATCGTAAAAGAATTGGACCGTTTAAAGGAAGAACTGGCTCAAAAGAGGGAAAAAATCCAACAGATCGAACAACTGGTGAAGCGCCCCATCGACCGCGAATTTTCTCTCGACCTCTGGCAGCTCTCGCCCCGCGAATTGGACGCCGAAATGGGGGACCGTCTGACCGCTCTCAACGACAGCATCGATCCACGCCCTACCCGCGACTCCATCACCTCCCATCGACGCCTTCTGGGCAAGCCCATTGTGCTGGCGAAGAAGATCTCGATGCGCCTCATGCAACCGGCCATCGACACCATACTCGAAAAGCAGCGGTTATTCAACGAACAAGCGGTGGTCTTCCACCTGGCCACGTTCATCCGCTTGCGCCAGAACGAGCAAACCCTCAAAGAGATCGAAGACTCGCTAGCGGAGATGGACAACCGGCTCCAGGATATGGCGAGCGAGATTCGTTCGGGGAAAGGAGGATGAGCATGATGGATCGCCAATCGCTTTCCACTGTACACAGAATCGCTCTCGAACGCGTCATCGCAGATCCCGAGGCAGGCTTCATTCCATTCAAGCGTTTGTTGGGGCAAACGGAAGCCGAACTAGGCGTGCAGGCGGCATTCAATCTTGTGCTTCGATTGGAAGCGGCGCTCGGCAAGAGGCGCCCCACCATGGCCATTTACGATCACACCTTCCATTTGATCGGCGGCGGTCAAAAATACGGCCTGACTGTGGCGGATGTGCTTCAGGATCTCTTCGACATCACCATCATCGCCAACAAACCTTTCACGCACCGGGACATCCTGAATTGGTACCAACTGGACCTGGGCCGGTGCGCGATCAAGATCATCGAGATCCCCTTCTTCGCTGAGACAGGCGCCACTCATCTGGATCCGGCGCGGGTGACGCGAAAGATCCCCAACCCCTTTCACGCGGTATCTCTGGAAAGCGGCAACTACGACTTCTTCATCAACAACAGTATGAACGAAATGGTCTTCCCATTGGCCCCCATGTCCTACATGATCTGCCACTTCCCGGAACGGCGTCCCAAAACCTATTTTTACGCCGACCAATACCGGGTGATTTACAATAGCGATTATACCGCCCATTGGATCGAACAAAAATGGAAATTCAAACCCCACAAACATATCTATCCTCCGGTTGACATGGAGGTGAGCGACGGCTCCTCGGAGCGGCAAAATATCATCCTCTCGGTGGCGCGCTTCGAAGTGGGCGGCAGTAAAAAGCAGTTGGAAATGATTCGCGCCTTCGCAGGCATGCGCAAGGCGATGCCGGAGATAACGAAGGGCTGGAAATTGGTGTTGGCGGGCGGCAGTCAGGCTGACAATCCCTATTTGGAGAAGATCCGCGAGGCAATCGCTGGCTTCTCCGAAGCCGGCATCGAGATCGCCGTAAACATTCCGGCCGCTCAATTGAAGGATTATTACAGGAAGGCGAAGATATTCTGGCATTTATGCGGCTTGAACCAGAAAGATCCGGCGTTGGTGGAACATTTCGGGATGACCATTTGCGAAGCCATGCAGAACCGGTTGGCTCCCATTGTCTTCGACGGCGGCGGGCAACGGGAAATCGTGGATCACGGGATCTCGGGCTTCAGGGTGAAGACCCTGTCGGAGCTCCCCCTCTATTCCGCCCGTTTGATCCGGGAACCGGAGCTTCTGAGCTCAGTCTCGGCGGCCGCTTATGAAAAAAGCAAGCAATTTTCCATCGATAAATTCAACACTCGGGTTCGGGAATACTTTTCCGAAGCCCTGGATACTTATACATTGAAGAACTGAAAGGATAGGACACATTATGAGCATTCGATTTTCTATCGTCATCCTGACAAAAAACTCGATGGGAGTGATCCAGAGATTGGTAAACTCCCTGTTGGAACAGGAATTCGATCACGCCTACGAAGTGATCTTCATGGACAACGCCTCGACCGACGGTACGGTGGACTACCTGAAGCAGACACCGTTCCAGCACAAACAAATCATCCACGTCCCCGAAGGGGAATTCAGCCACAGCGGCACCCGGATGAAAGGTGCCGAAGCCGGCTCGGGCGAGTTTGTGGTCTTTTTCACCGACGACATCATCCCCATCGGCCGCAACTTCTTGAAGGACCTGACCGCTCCGCTATTGGAGCGAAAAGCCGACGCCGCCTACGGCGTCTGGCAAATCGATCCCAAGACCTGCGACCCTATCGACGCCTTCCTGCACAACGAATGGTACCGGGGCATCGACGACATCACCGAGCCGGTGTCGCAGTTTTGCTGGAACAAATTCCCGCCGGAATTGAAGCGGCGGCTCTCCAACTTCGACAATTGTTCGTCGTGCATGTCCCGCGAGGTCTTGATGAAGCTGAGGCTCCCGGACGTACCGTACGGCGAGGACATGATGTTCGCCAAGGCCCTGATCCTCGACAACCATTCGGTGGCCATCTCCAAGCAGGCGAAATTCTATCACTGGCACAAAGTGAGCTTCACCTACTTGATGAAGCGGATGTGCATCGACCAATACCTCAGTATCCCGGAATTCGGCGTCTATTACGTACGCCGCAAACTTGGGGTGATCAAAGCCATCGTCATCCGCATCTTGCATCGAACAAGTATCGCCTTCTTCAAATTGAAGATCCCGATAGGCAAAAAATTCTATTGGAGCTTCTACAACGCCAAGACCCTGACCGCGGATTTCATTGGAAAATACATGGGCGTGCTCACCGACGACTCGGCCAAAGGTTTTTCCCCCATCAATAAACGGTTGCTCAGACGGAAGAAGGAAATCGTCGATTCCATCTACAAAAAGAGCATCCTACGGTATTAATTTAGGGTTTTGCCTTGACAATAATTTCAATTTGTATACACTGTAATATAATCTATTTTAAGGAGTCTTAGTCATGCAGATGAGCATCGAATCAAAGCACCTGAACGGGATTGTAGTACTTCAACCGGAAGTGTTCGAAGACGAACGGGGATTCTTTTTGGAGGCGTTCCGGGCCGATCAATTCAAAGAATTGGGACTTCCCCACGAGTTTGTACAGGACAATCACTCACGCTCCGCCAAAGGGGTGCTGCGGGGCTTGCATTTCCAATGGGAACCTCCAATGGGAAAACTGATGAGAGTGACGATCGGGACCGCGTTCCTGGTGGCGGTGGATATTCGGAAAGGATCCCCCACTCTGGGCCAATGGTTCGGTATCGAAGTCAGCGCGGAGAACAAGAAGCAGGTATACGCTCCCGCTGGATTCGCCCGCGGCTTCTGCGTTTTGTCGGATGTGGCGGAGCTTCAGTATAAATGCACTGGGATTTACAACAACAAAGGCGAGAGCGGCATCCTCTGGAACGACCCGGAGATCGGCGTCGAGTGGCCGGTAAAAAATCCCATTTTGTCGCAGAAAGACGCGATTGCCAAACCTCTGGCCCAATGGCTGGAAACACCGGAATCCGATTTTTTTACATATTAATTTATATATAAGGAGTTAGTTTTATGAAAATACTCGTGGCAGGTGGTGCAGGATATATAGGTTCGGTCATGATTCCCCAGCTTCTGGAAAGGGGCTACGAGGTGGATGTGATCGATTTGTTCTGGTTCGGTAACCATTTACCGGAAGAGGTTGGGACTATCAATAAAAATATATTCGATCTGACGGAAGACGATGTGAAAGATTACGAGCAGGTCATCTTCCTGGGCGGACTGTCCAATGATCCGATGGCGGAATTTTCCCCGGCCAAAAACTTCATCTACAACGCGTCGGCCCCGGCGTTTTTGGGCTACATCGCCAAGAAGGCTGGAGCCAAACGGTTTATCTACGCCGGTTCCTGTTCGGTCTACGGCTACACGGTCAACGAATTGTACGACGAAACCAAACCCGCGTCCTCCAGTTATCCTTATGGTATCTCTAAATTGCAAGGCGAGCAAGCGGCCATCCAGATGATCGACGATAACTTCTCGGTCATCGCGTTCCGCCAGGGCACGGTCAGCGGCTACAGCCCCAGGATGCGTCTCGATCTGGTCATCAACACCATGTTCAAGTTCGCGGTCACCGAAGGGCAGATCACGGTGAACAACCCGGCCATCTGGCGCCCTGTATTGAGCATCCAGGACGCGGCAACCGCCTACATCCGGGCCATCGAAGCCCATCACGAGATTTCCGGCGTGTTCAATGTGGCGTCCGGCAATTACACAGTAGGCGAGATCGGCGATCTGGTCAAAGCCGGAGTCAAAAAATACCTCGACCTGGACGTGAAACTCAATATCAAACATATCCAGGACTACCGGAACTACAAAGTCAGTATCGAAAAAGCCAAAAAAGTGTTGAGCTTCCATCCCAAACACGATGTGGAATCCATTATCGAAGACCTGGTAGCCAACATGGATAAATTTAAGGACTTCACCAATCCGAATTACTACAATATCCAGGTATTCAAAAATTTAACCGGAACCGAATAATCCCGGTTCCCTGAAGAGAGGATCGTCATGAAAGTAGTAGTGATAGGCGCCGACGGCCAATTGGGCAACGACATGTGCGCGGCCTTCAAGGCCAACGGCGACACGGTAAGCGAACTCACCATCGAGAGCATCGAAATCTCCGACCCGGTCTCGGTGGAAAAAGCCCTGGCCGCCGCCGCTCCATGCGACGCGGTGATCAATACCGCCGCGTTCCACAATGTTCCGAAATGCGAAGAGAATCCAATCAAGGCGTTCGAAGTCAACGCACTGGGCTCCCTCTACCTGGCGTGGGAATGCAACAAGCTCGGCATTCCCCTGGTTCACGTCAGCACCGACTATATATTCGACGGCAAAAAACAGGCTCCCTACGTCGAAGAGGACAATCCGCTCCCCTTGAACGTGTATGCCAATACCAAACTGTCGGGCGAACACTTTGTCGCCTCCACGGCAGAAAAATATTATATTTTGCGGGTATCCGGCATTTACGGCACCAATCCCTGCCTGGCCAAAGGCTACAATTTTGTGGACTTGATGTTAAAACTGGCGAAGGAACGGGAAGAAGTGCGGGTAGTGGACGACGAGATCCTCACCCCCACATTCACAGAGGACATCGCCGCCCAGACGGTGCACATGCTCCACAATCAGGCGGAAAACGGAGTTTACCACGTCACCAACGAAGGGAGTTGCTCCTGGTACGAATTCGCCCGCGAGATATTCGACATCACTGGCACCAAAACCACTCTCAACAAAGCGGCGCCGGGGGAATTCGCCATTCTGGTCAACCGCCCCAGCTACTCGGTATTGGAGAACAGGCACCTCAAAGACCAGGGGCTGAATACAATGCCGCACTGGAAAGACGCCCTCGGGCGCTACCTTCATAAAAAGTACGGCACCGCCCTCTAATCAAGGCCATCATAAAAACAAAGATATAACCCGGCGGCCCGGCCGATAAAGTTGGGCTGCCAGACCCGCGAACAGAACTTCTTTTCAATGGAAAAACGTGGGACACTTCATGACTGATTTATCGAAGGAGCTAAAAAAATGCCGGACTGTAAAAGGATAGACGGATGTATTTTCGTCAAGAACGGGCTTGCCGCGGAAGATACCGATACTGGACTACCAAACATGATCGAGACATTCTGTAGAGGCGACAATACATCCTGCGCCCGGAACATGATCGCCAACATGTTGAGCCCTGCCGACGTACCGGCCGCCATGCTCCCCACCGACGTGGAATGGGCGCAGGAAATTATCGCCGAATGTGAATAAT
>JAHELQ010000080.1 GCA_024644125.1 Candidatus Aminicenantota bacterium
TGTTTCACGCGGGGAAAATTTAAACCGGAGCCGATTGCCGTTTTTATCCAGCAAAAACATGGGTTTGTAATTGATGACGGTCTCGATCATAGAAATCGGGGCGGGATCGAGGGGAGACTCCGCGCGTCCCAATTTGCCGATCGCCGATTCCACTTCAGGTATACCCGAAAACGCCATATCTTGTTTTTTCAAGACATCCAGAACTTCGCCGATGGAGGCGTGGGGCATGGTGGTAGGCATATACAGAAACGCCCCTTCATCCAGCGGCGGCATGAATTCCCTGCCCAGTCCAGGAAACGAGTGCGCGACATAAGACACAGGACCGAACTGTTTTACCGGCGCAGGAAACCAACCGAAAAACGCATCGAAGCCAAGCCATCCGAGCGCACCCCACATCAGTATAAAAGCCAGAATTCCTGTAAATATTTTTTTGTGCCCAAGAGCCCAGGCCAAAATTTTTGGATAAAACCTGGCAAACACAGAAAATAAAAACAGGATGCCGCCGATGGTCACTCCAATAAACACCAGATTGGCGGGCAATCCCTTCTCGGGTCCCAGGGGCATCCAATGATTTGCCAGAATCACCACCACAACCGACACCGCCAGGGCGTTAACCAGACGGGGTAACCAAATGACAATGCGCTCCGGTAACCTATCCTTCGAGAACCGGAATATGCCTGCGGCCAAAATAAGTACCCCCGCCCACCAGGAAACCGTTACCGTCACCACAATTCCCGCGACAACAAGGGCGGGAAAAAAGAATTTTCTTGTTCCAATCCATTTCCATCGCCCGCCAAAAATGATATGGGCAGCTGGCGGAATCACCACCAAAGCCACAATGATGGACGCCGCCAACGCGTAGGTCTTGGTGTAAGCCAGAGGTTTGAATAATTTCCCCTCCGCCGCTTGCATGAAAAATACCGGTAAAAAACTGACAACCGTCGTAGCCACCGCGGTGATAACCGCTCCCCCCACTTCAGCCGTCGCCCGCGTCACTGTCTTTAGAGCGCTTTCCTTCCCGCCGGCTTGTTCCAGCCGCCGGAGAATATTCTCCACAATGACAATTCCCATGTCCACCATAGTTCCGATTGCGATGGCGATTCCCGACAGAGCCACAATATTGGCATCCACTCCTGTATAACGCATGCCGATGAAAGCCATCAACACCGCCAGAGGAAGCAAGCCGGCGATCAAAAAAGAGCTCCCGAGATTCATCAACATCACCAACACCACAATCACAGTCACCAAAACCTCTTCGGTCAGGGCATTGTTCAATGTGCCGAGGGTCTCTTCGATCAAACCGGTCCGGTCATAGAAGGGCACAATCGTCACCCGGCTTGTGCGGCCGTCCTCCAGACGTTTTTCGGGCAATCCAGGAGAGATTTCCTCGATCTTGAGCTTCACGTTTTTGATCGCCTGAAGGGGATTGGCGCCAAAACGCACCACAACTACACCCCCTACCACTTCGCTACCCTCTTTGTCCAGAGCGCCGCGTCGCAGGGCCGGCCCCAGCGTCACATCCGCCACCTGCCGGACCGTGATAGGAACATTGTCGCTCACCTTCACCACCGTGTTTTCTATATCCGCCAGGGTCTTGATAAACCCAATCCCCCGGATCACATATTCCACCCGGTTGATTTCAATGGTGCGCGCCCCCACATCCTGGTTGGACATTTTCAAAGCGTTGAACACATCGATCAAGCCGACGCCATGCGCCCGCATCGCATCTGGATCCACATCTACCTGATACTCCTGGACAAATCCGCCCACCGACGCCACTTCGCTTATGCCGTCGGCCGACAACAACGCGTAGCGTACATAATAGTCCTGGATCGTCCGTAGCTGGCGTAGATCCCAACCTCCGGCGGGGTTCCCCTAGTCATCCCGGCCTTCCAATGTGTACCAAAACACCTGTCCCAACGCGGTGGCATCCGGCCCCAGTACTGGTTGCACGCCTCCCGGAAGAGTCCCCGACGGCAAACTATTCAGTTTTTCAAGGATTCGCGAGCGCGACCAATAAAAATCCACCTCTTCCTTGAAAATCATATACACCGACGAAAAACCAAACATCGAAAAACTGCGTACAGTTTTTATTCCCGGGATTCCAAGCAGGGCCGAGGTTAGGGGATAGGTTACCTGGTCCTCGATATCCTGGGGGGAACGGCCCGGCCATGCCGTGAAAACAATCTGCTGATTCTCGCCGATATCGGGAATGGCATCCACAGGCACAGGATCCCGGGGGATTCCATGAATATCCCAATCAAACGGCGCGACAGCGATCCCCCATACCATCAAAAAAACCACAAACAGAAACACCACCAGTTTATTATTGAGACAAAAAGAAATGAACCGGTTCATCGTTTATTCTCCGGTCTGCCGCCTGTCCCCGGGCGTTTGCGGCGAATGCGGATTCCATACCTCTTTCAAATCCTGGCACTTCGACATGGACGCTCCAAAATAGGGGTTCCGGGTCTCCGGTTGGTCCTGAAACCAATAAGCGCCTTTATTGTCGAGAGCCATGGGGCAATGGAAGCGATAGATGGTTCTATCCAATTTGCCCCCAAATGCCCGCACCGTATCTTCAACGCCCGAGTCGAGATCGGAGAATAATGCCCGCAAGTCCCTAATGGTCGTCGTTCTCGACATTCCTTCCACTATACTTCGCAATCGTTTCTCCCGGGCGCGCCACATTTCCAGATGGGAACCTGCCAGAGCCCCGGAATCCACCCGGGCCAACGCTTCAGAAAGCGCGCCCAATTTTTTTCTGGCGTCGCCCTCATCGTCATCGCTCAACGCGCGCTGAATTCCCAGATAAGCGGTCATGAGTCCCCCAATCGACGTTGCGAAATCGTCCGGGATTGCCAGCGTCTCACCATGATCATGCCCAATAACCGGAGCGCCGCCTACGGGATTCATCATACTTGGTTTGCCGCGGATTTCGAGGTCACTGTCGATTTTGAATGCGCCGTTCACCACCACTAACTCTCCTTCACTCAATCCTTCTCGCACCACATAAAAATCACCGGTCCTGGATCCCAAAAGAACATCGCGCCCTTCGTAAATACCTCGCTCCCGGTCAACAGCCACATACACCACCGCTCTGGTACCAGTCAGCAATGGAGCGGAGGATGGGATAACCAGCGGAGCCAGTGCATCGCCGCCGCTTTTGGGTGCCACCGGTTTCACAATCGCCTTTACAAACATTTCTGGCTTTAGTCGGCCGCCGGGATTGGGAACATTCAGCCTCACCTTAACGGTGCGGGTGGCGCCGTTTATGACCGGATCGATGAATGCCACAATTCCCGCAAAGGTATCTCCAGGAAACGCTTCGGCTTCAAATTGCACACGCTGGCCGGTTCGCAGCCATTGGAGATCCGTCTCATACGCATCCATTTTCACCCAAACCGCGGACAGATCGACCACTGTATATATTTTGGCTCCGGTACCGACATACATCCCCTCGACAGCTTCTTTCCGAATGACGACACCCCCTATAGGCGACGGGATCGTGAGATGTTCTACCGGCGCTTCTAGCCTATAAAGCTCTTCCACTTGCAATGAAGACAATCCCCACAGACGGAGCTTTTCCTTCACCGAGGCGATGGTCCGCCTGGCGGTTTCCGCGATATTGCCGGCGGTTTCTCCCCCTATTGCTTCCAGAGCCAAACGGGCCTGCCTCAACTCCTCCTGAGCAACCAACAAATCTGGACTATAAATTGAAATCAACGGCTGCCCGGCCTTGACAGTCGTCCCGGTAACGTCCACGAACAACCGGTCGATACGTCCCGGAATCCAGGCTGAAATATAACGAATCCTCGTCTCATCATAGTCTACTTTGCCTACCAAACGCAATTGTGTCGAGACTTGCCTCCGCCGGACCGGCGCCACCTGAATATCAGCCAATTGCACGGCTGCGGGAGTCAATTTCAATTGCCTGGGAGCGAGTTCTGCGCCGGAATTAGATTTGACAGGAATCAAATCCATCCCGCAAATAGGACAAACACCTGGGCCGGGCTTCTTGATCTGGGGATGCATGGAACAAGTCCACAACGTCGCTACCTCCCCGGCGAGGCGCCTATCCCCATTTGCGCGATGCGCGCTTCCATCCGAGCCTCTATCGCCGACCAGGTACCCTAAGAAAAAAATTGCCCCCAACACCGCCAACACAAACCACAAATTTATCCCTTTAAAAAGTGCTTTTAATTTACTGTCGCTCATTTTGAAAATTCTACTCCCTACGCCGCATATCCAGCCCTTCGACGCCTGTCAACATTTCCAATGCCGCCAGTTGCACGGCGGAGTCAACCGAATGTTTCTCATAATCCAATTGGATGGACAACAGTGTCCGCAATGAATCAATATAATTGAGAAAGTCGGTTTTACCGGTCTCAAAAGCTGTTTGAGTCACAGCCAATGCTTGCCTGGCTTTGGGAAGCAGGGAATCGCGATAAAGTTTTTTCTTCCTTTGGGCGTCGGTAAAGGAAACATAAACGGAATTCAATGTCGCCAGAAGTTCATTCTCCCTATTGGTTTTTTGGTGGAGAGCCATTCGGTGACTCGCTTCCGCCTCCTGGATCACCGCCTTGTTTTTATTTGACCAAATAGGCACACTGACAGCTATTTTTACCGCGATCGGATCCTGTCCACTCCCGGTAACGCCCGGCATCACTGCATCACCGGTTACAAAATAATCCAATCCCAGAGAAAAATCGGGAAACGAATATTTTTTGGACAGACGTACTTCCAATCGCTCCCGGGCGATTTCGTGCCCAAGCGCTTGCAGTGATGGATTGCGGAGCAATATCTCCCGGGCGAGAAGCTGGTAATCCACATCGACATCCTCTGCTTCGAGACGGGGCTCCACTTGCAGCGCCGTTCCCGGGGATCGACCCAACAACACATTCAACTGCGATATCAGAGGCGCCACACGGCTACTTGCGCTTCGCAGCCGTTCTTCCAGGAGCTCTTTTTCCAATTGCACCCGTATCACATCGGACAGGAGCGCTCCGCCTACCCGGTAACGGGCCGCAGTCACCCCTTCCAGGTAGCCGTATAATCCTGCATGTTCGCCGACGATGGCTAACGTACGTAGCAGAAGATAATAATCATAATATGTTCTCTTGATCTCAAAAGAAAGTTTTGACTTCAGGTATTCGTATTGGAGCCGCGCCGATTCAGCGCCCTCGAACGCAGCATCGCCTTTGAGTTTCAGTTTCCCAAACCACGGAAACTGCTGCATAAAACCGATCCGTTGCCGTTGGGGCCCCACGCGGGTTTCGATTGGTTGAATAAACTGCGCAAACGTGATTTGAGGATCCGGTAGAGAACGGACTTGAGCAATTTTCTCCAGCTTCGCTTTCCAATTTTCGAACGCGGATTTCAACTCGAGATTGTTCCGGGCGCCGGTAAGCACTAAATCATCCAGTGTCGCGGATGCCGAAAGAACGGCGGTGTACAACATGATCCAAAAAACAGCACAAATAATATACCTATCACCTTGCTTCAATTCAAAACTCCTTTCCTGTCCCCTAAACCCGGTTTGTTCCTAAAAAAAACCGGGCCCGGAAGGAACCGCCCCCGGCAGGAAGAACATTAACCTGGTGTTTTCCAGCACATGGAAACAAGGGGAAAAAATAACTCGTATTATTTCTTCCCGGTTTTACAGCAGGCGCCGGCTTCGGTAACCTTCTTTAGATCCATGCCGCAATTCGGGCATTTCCCGGGCTCGTCGGTCCGGACGTTGCACTGGGACATGGGACACACATAATAAGACTTGTGCTCATGTTTTTTTAATGCCATCCCACATTTGGAGCAAGTACCCTCTTTTGCCGACTTTTCTTCAGAGTGCATGGGACAACTGTAAAAAGTTTCAACCTCAAACGCGTATTTCCCCGGATTCTTCTCAAATTCGGCATGACATTTACTATTTGCAAAATAGTAGGTGTTGCCTTTATAAACACTGGTATGCGTCACCGCGTCTTTTGCAACCACGGAATTGCATACGACACATTTCATTTCATCATCATCCGCCCCAGCAGGCAGATTCCCAGCCAGTATCAACTGGCCTGACACAAAGATGGATAGTACGAGAAGAATAAACAAACCTAACTTTTTTTTGTTATTCATTTGTTCCTCCTGATTTATATATAAGACACTCCAATCACTCAAATGTTCCTTGCTTTTTTTTGTAATCTTCGATGGCAGCCTTGATTCCCTCCTCCGCAAGCAGCGAGCAGTGCATCTTCTCCGGCGGCAAACCATCCAATGCTTCGGCAACGGCTTTGTTGGTGATGCTTAACGCCTCTTCCAACTCTTTGCCCTTTACCATATCGATAGCCATGGAACTGGTGGCGATGGCGGCGACGCAACCGAACGTTTCATATTTGGCATCGACGATTTTTCCATCCGCCACCTTAATGTAAATCCACATCACATCTCCACACTTCAGGTTTCCCACTTTTCCGATGCCGTCCGCATCTTCCATTTTGCCGTAGTTCTTTGTGTTCCTGAAATTTTCCATCACTTTTTGACTATACAACATGTTGTTCCTCCTAAAGCGAATCTCACGCTATTTCCTCCAAAATGGCGACATGCTTCTCAAACGCTCGACTACCGGCGGCAAGACCTCGATCAATTTATCGACATCTTCCGGTTCGTTGAATTTCCCAAGACTGATCCTCAAGCTGCCATGCGCGTCTTCATGCTTCAACCCAATCGCCAACAGCACGTGGGAAGGATCCAGGGATTTGGAAGAGCATGCGGATCCCGACGACAACGCCAAACCCTCCTGGTCGAGAAACGCCAGGATAGCTTCCCCCTCGATGTATTTGATCGATACATTGAGAGTATTGAACAGACGTTCGGGCGTATCACCGTTGATCAATACCTCCGGGATCGTTTCCAGAATTTTTTTCTGCAAACGATCCCGCAACGGCCTGATTTTGGCCTCTGTTTGCGCCATTCCCGCCGCAGCCATTTGAGCCGCTTTTCCAATACCCACAATGCCCGGAACATTTTCGGTACCGGCGCGGACCCCTTGCTCATGACCTCCCCCAAACACCAGGGGCTCAATTTTCACACGCTTTTTCTTGTAGAGTACCCCAACGCCCTTGGGGCCGTATATTTTATGACCGGAAAAACTCAGCATATCGATATCCAACCCCTTGACATCCACCGGGATTCTGCCCACCGTTTGAACTGCGTCCGAATGAAACAACACGCCACGTTGGTGGGCAATTTCAATGAGCTGCCTCAAAGGTTGAATAGTACCGATTTCATTGTTGGCGTGCATGATGCTCACCAATATAGTGGAATCCTTTATGCTCTTCTTTAAATCTTCCGAGTTTACCAGACCGACCGGGCTAACCGGGAGGTAAGTCACCTCGTACCCATTTTTCTCCAGATATTTGCAGGCATTCAGAACAGCCGGATGTTCAATTTGGGACGTGATGATATGTCCTTTTTTCCCATACTTCCGGACCGCTCCCAGGACCGCGAGATTATCCGATTCAGTGCCCCCGGAAGTAAAATAGATATCACCGGCATCCGCGTGTATCAATTGCGAGACTTGATTCCTGGCCGCCTCCAGAGCCTGGTTCGCTTCTCCCGCTTTGCGGTAAAATGATGAAGGATTGTGAAACTGAAGGCTGAAAAACCGTGTCATCTCCTTTAACACTCCCGGATCGACAGGTGTTGTAGCGTTGTAGTCGAGGTAATATTCTCTCACTGTTTCCATTGTTCCTCCTTACATTAATATAACCTAATTGGGTTTATCTTTCAATGGTTAAAATGTTTTTTTGTTGGAACAATAACGAATGATGTTGGAGAAATAGTAGGTGGGGTGAGTAGTGAGGTCTTTACCTCCTACTCACCCCTCCCGCTATGGAATCCTGTTTTCGCATTGCCTTCTGCAAACATTGAATCCCATTGGTTGTCGCATCTTTTTTGACGATGCTTTTTGAAGGATACATCTTTTATTTCCCTGCATTCACCAGCAGAATTACAAAACATGTCTACGTTTGTAATCTGCTGCATCTCATTACCCTTGTCTCAACAGTGGGGATCCTTTGCGGCCGGCCCCACCAGCCAACCGCAAAATCAAAACCCCAAATGACCTTAATTTAGACCGTAAACACCATATAAATGGTGAAAACAGGGCCCCCTTGCGATACAATCTCCCCTTACTTACAGGTCGCCAAAAAAAATAAATTTTACCCCTTAATAAATGGTTAATACTCTGCCTTACAGGTACGCTATTCAATATATTATTCATTTTTCCAAAATTCAATATTATCAGGCAATAACAAGGAATCGATCACATGGATCATTCCATTGGCGCACGCGATGTCCGCTTTAATTAATTTTGCCCGATCGAACCATACGAAGCCCCGTTGGACACTAATGGCCAACATTTGCCCACACAATGTTTTGGCATATTCCATGTTCACTAGATCTTCGATAGACGCGCGATCATTCAGGATATGGTAATTCACGACTTCGGTAAAAGAAAGTTTGCTCTTGAGGACCCGCTCGCTGGCATTCAACAGCATCCGGTCAAACGCCCTGTTCTCCGGCGCCAGTAACGTGAAAGGCCCCGTACCTTCAAGCACTTCGTCGAGATCGGTAGCCAAAACCGCTTTCCACAGACGGTTCAAAATGCGGGAACTCTGGAGTACTTCGAGAATGGTCTTCTGCCTGTGATCCAGCACATCCAGAACGATTTCCCTTCCGGGACAAGGATTCAGTAATAATTTTTCAGCGATGGTCATCGTTTACCTCCTACATGGTCGAAGGGATTGAATTTCGCAACAGATTTGCACAAGGTTTCAACCGGCCGTATCATCTTGACCGCCCTGCTCTGCCGACACATTCAATCATTATACAATATACCATACCGTTTAATCCTTGATTCATGACCGGGAATTAGATTACACTCAATTTAAAGAGTGTTTTCACCGGAACGATCAATGACATGATATATCTTAAGGGAATTAAAAACAACCACAAATCCGGTGTTTTTTTTGTCGATATCTGGTTACGGGATTGTAGCAAAAACCACTACAACGGGTAGGAGAATGTTACCTTTTTTCACTCAACCAATCCATTTTTGAATGCGTAATGGATCAATTCGGCGGTATTCTTCATATCCATCTTTTCAAGGACGCGAGTACGGTACGTACTGACTGTATTGCAACTGAGATAGAGCTCTTCGGCGATTTCCTTGGTACTCTTCCCTTTGGCGATCAACAACAGCACCTGGTATTCGCGATCCGACAACGTCTGGTGCATTGGTTTTTCTATATTTTTGTCCAGATGGTAGGCCAGCTTTTCCGCAATCGAAATGGTAATGTACTTTCCCCCCTGGTGAATCTTCTTGACAGCGGTGATCAATTCTCCAGGCAGGCTCTCTTTGGTAAGATAACCTGCGGCGCCGGCCTTCAGGGCGCGGACAATATATTCTTCCTCTTTGTGCATACTGATGATAAGAATCGGTAAATCCGGTTTTTGTTCCTTTAATTCCTTCAACACTTCGATCCAATTCCGTCCAGGCATGGAAATATCCAGAAGGATCATGTCGTAATCATTACTTTTCACCTTGTTGAGAACTTCCTGACCGTTGCGCGCTTCGCCGGTCACCTCGATGTTGGAGCTTTTCTCGAACATCTTTTTCAAGCCTTCCCGTACTACAGGATGATCATCCGCTACCATTAATTTAATCATTTAAGCCCCCTGGCAGATCGCTGCCCAATTCTCCCATTATAGGAACACTAACGATCACCTTTGTTCCAATATTCTTTTTCCCACGAATAATAACCTTCCCTTTCACAAGATGTACACGCTCCTGCATACCGATCAAACCGATAGAGCTGGGATCTATGATTTTTTTCTGGGGAATGCCGACGCCGTTGTCCACAACCGCCAACGTAATCCTGTACGGTTCTTTTTTCAAACTTACCCAAATCTCGGTGGCCTGGGCATGACGGGCGATATTTGTCAACAATTCCTGATACACCCGGAAAAATACCGTGGAATACTTCGGATCCAACACAATGTCTTCAGGTATAATTTCAAGATTGCACGCAATACCGGACCGTTTATGAAACTCCCGGGTCTGCATCCGGATGGCTGCGGCCAATCCCAATTCATCAAGCATCGGCGGGCGCAGTTCCTTACTGATGCGGCGAACCTCTTCGATGGCGTTGTCGAGATGCATGTTCAAATTCTCTTTGAAGGCGGCAATCTCATTGCGTGCGTCCTCCAATTGGTTCGGCAAGAGGTTGATATTCATTTTTAAAGCCGTCAACATAGCTCCCAATTCGTCGTGCAATTCGCGGGCAATCGCTCGCCGTTCATCCTCCCGGACAGATTCGATCGACTCCAACAATGCCCGCAGACTGGAGCGGGAACCGCGCAAATTTTTCTCCATCTGCTTTCGCTTGATAATCTCCAACTCCAAACGTTTATTGATCGCCTTCAACCGGGCGGTGCGCTCGCCTACCAAAACTTCCAATTTGTCCTGGTGCCGTTTCAATTCAGACTGCATCTTGTTTTTATCCGTGCAATCCCTGGCGAACACAGATATACCGTCGCTGGATGGATACAAACATATTTCAAAAAAATACTTCAGGTCATTGAACGTGTATTCTTCGTCATAATTCTGGGGCTTCCCGGTTTCCAGGACGTCCATGTATAGACGATGAACCCTGTCGCCCCGTACCACAGGAAAGATCTCGAACAACGTTCTTCCCAGAGCCTCCCTGGCGGAAATCCCTGTCAATTGTTCCGACGCCCAATTCCAAAAGGTAAACCGCAAATCACGATCCAGGGCGAAGAAAATATCGGCGATACTGTTGGCTAAATGCCGGTACCGAACCTCGCTCTTCTTCAAGGCTTCTTCCGCCTCTTTGCGCAATCCGATATCCTGGGCGAAGATAAAACAGTAACTTTCCCCTTTGTATTCAAAATAATTACTGTTGACCTCAACCGGAAAAATCCGCCCATCCTTAGACCAATAATGGGTTTCGGTTTGCAAATGTTTTTTCTGGGTAAGTTTGCGCCAAAAATCGAGCCACTCTTCCCGGGACCACGAAAGATCAAAATCCCGTACCGATAAAGTTAACAATTCTTCCCGGCTATATCCCAATCCTTTGCAAGCCGCGTCGTTGACCCGGAACACAGCGCCATTGCTATCCAGCCAGAAGGTTACGATCGCGGATCGCTCGACAGAAAATTCAGTGAATTTGAGTTGTTCCTGGATCTGCTTTTTGTTGGTTTCGTCCCTGCCAACCATCAGGGCATATTCGACCCGTCCTTTACGATAGATCGGCCCCATGCGGATCTCATACCAGCCGTTTTCCTCTTTGAAACCGGGTCCTTCCACTTCGCAAAAATCATTCCCGCCGGTTTCGAACACTTTTTCCAGGGAATTATCAATGACCCGTTGGTATTTTTTATACACATAATTGCGAATATTATCTCCGGCCACTTCATCTATGCGTTTGCCCGGAGGCGCCTGATTTACAAGCTGAATTTCGCCCGTCCGGTTCACAATGACAACATAATCGGGAATACTGTTCAGTAAGGATTGCAATCTTTCCGAAGAGAGGGATAACTCGTCCTCTATCTCCTTAAAACGCCGCATATCCAGTTGGCACGCGACCGCGCACACCGGCTGGAGCTCTGTGTCGTACACAGTGCTGATATCCACCAGCACCTGGAAGGTATCGCCATTCCTGGTGACAACATTGAGCTCTTCATCCCTCACTTCCTCGCCCCGGAGCCACCGGTTGAACATCACGACAGCTCTCTCTCTGGAGGCGGGAGCGAAAATCGTCTCCACCACCGGTTTCCCAATCAACTCCGCGCTCGATTTGAACTCGAGGTTCTCCGCCAGCGACCGGTTGCATTGCATAATCTTTCCGTCCAGACCAACTTTATAGACCATCAAAGGAAGCGAATCGATCACCGCATCAAACGCACAATCACCGCCATCGGCGTGTTCCTGCACCACACGGCCGCGCAGAGCCATCAATTCATCCAATAATTGTGCTTTTGTCTTCTTTTCGTCCTTCATTCCACACGTCCTTTCTACCGACAACCATCATGATCGCCGGAATCGTTAGTCCCTCGAAAAAAATCATGTCGAAAAGCTGCACCACGGTTATTCTATAAAAAATAGGATCCCAGTTCAAGTCTTCCGGCTCAAATTAATAATTTTCAACATCTATAAGGAAAATTACAATTTGTCACGCGAATAACGGCAGCGGGGAAAATTCGAACATCCGACAAATGTTCCGAACCTCCCCTTTCGTTCCCGGAGGGTGCCCCCGCACTCAGGACATATCTCACGGCCTGCGCGCTCGACATTTTCAAATTCCTTGAGATCCAATGTATACCTGCATCGTGGGTAATCCGTGCAACCCAGAAAATCTCCAAATTTCCCTTTGCGTTTCTTTAAAAGCGATCCGCATTTGGGGCAATACGGTTGCATCCCGCCGTCCTCTTCCTGCAGCATGTTGGGGGCCTCAACCATTGCCTGGTCTTTTTGGGCATTTGGGCAAATATTGTTATATCCGCACCATAGACATAAAACCGAAGGCCTGGCATCAAAACAATCGGTTTTATAAATTTCACCTATCCCCGCCAACAATTGCAACCGCACATCCGGGGCATCCTCCCGTTTGAAGGGTACAATCACTGTCCGGCCTTCGCGCAAGTCTTCATAACACAATTCCACTTCCCGGTCGGAGTTTTGTTCAAAGATATACATCGCATAAGACGGCAATTGCAGAGTATCGAGAGGACTTCCCACCTTACCGGTTTTATAATCGGTGATCCTCAGCGTACCGTCCGGTTGGCGGGACACCCGGTCGATAATTCCCTTGTAACTGATCCGGTCATCCAGCGGGATTTCAAACTCATGCTCCAGATGGAAGGTTCGGCTCTCATCGGAGGCGAAGACCCGTTGGAAATATGCCAATGTCAACTCCAGGCCCAAATTGAAGTAGTCCGATGTAGCCCTGCCGGATTTCACCACTTTCACTGCTTCCAAATTCTCCGAATCCCAGAATCCAGTGTACTGAATTTTAATCTCTTTTACCGATGGATCGGGTTTTTGCCCGCCGCGCCTCTCGTAAGCCCAACGGAGCACTTCATGAACAGTGGTTCCCATATGAGCCTCGACGGAGGAAAACGCCTCCGGCAATTCCTGGATATAATGGTATTCGAACGCCCTGGGACACGACTGGAAGGTCGAAATCCCCGAAAAACTAAATCGATTCAATTCATTTTTTTCCATGGTAGTAAAAACAAGATTAACAGATTTTTGCGGTTTTGGGAATCTTTTGAAAAAAAAAGATACGCCGGAGTGGGCCTCCGGTTTAGAAGACCCACAATATCATTACCTTAATTACCAGATATTCGCCCGTTCTTTTTCAGATCGAAATAGGGCATCTCCCTCTTTTACATCAAACGCTTCGTAAAAGATTTTTAGGTTGCTCAACGGGCCGTTGACTCTGTGTTTTTCCGGGGAATGGACATCAGTCTTGGCGCGGAGCAACAAATCCTTTTTCCGGCTATTGGAACGCCAGACCTGTCCCCAGGAGAGGAAGAATCTCTGCGCAGGAGTGAACCCGTCGATGCGTTTTTGCGGCGGATTCTTTTTCCAGGCTTCATTCAACGCGTCGAACGCGACCAACAATCCGCCGAGATCTGCGATATTTTCGCCAAGGGTCAATTTACCGTTGACATGCACATCGTCCGCCGCCACATACTCATTGTACTGGTCTACCAATACTTCCGCCCTGACGTTGAATTTTTCTTCGTCGTCTTTGGTCCACCAATCGTTCATATTGCCGTCTTTGTCATACTGCCGTCCCTGATCGTCGAAGCCATGGGTGATTTCATGGCCGATCACACCGCCGATGGCGCCGTAATTGACCGCATCATCCGCTTCAAAATTAAAGAACGGCGGCTGAAGAATAGCGGCCGGGAACACAATTTCGTTCAAGAGAGGATGATAGTATGCGTTCACCGTCTGGGGATACATATGCCATTCTTCCCGGTCCACCGGCTTGTTGACCTTATCGAGCACCCTTTGAAAATCGAATTCTTCGGCCCGGATGTAATTCAAGACATAAGAATCACGGTCGATTTGAAGCTTCGAGTAATCGATCCATTTATCGGGATAGCCGATTTTGACTCGAAACGCCGCCAATTTCTCCAGCGCTTTTTTCTTGGTCGTATCGCTCATCCATTCGAGTTTTTCAATCCGATTGGCAAAGGCGTCTTTCAAATTTAACACCAATTCCAGAGCGCGGGCCCTGGCAACGGGAGGGAAATATTTTTCCACATAGATTTGCCCCAACGCTTCGCCAAGAGCGCCACTGGTGGCATTCAAACAACGCTTCCAGCGAGGCTGCAATTCTTTTCGTCCGGAGAGAAACGCGCCGAAAAAATTGAAATTCTCATTTACAAACGCGTCGCCCAGATATGGAGCTGCCCGGCGGATCAAATTCCAACGGAAAAAATGTTTCCACTCGGCGATTGGAGTTTCCGAAACGATAACGCCAACCTCTTTGAAGAATTCCGGCTGCGCCACATTGATTTCCCCGGGGTTTGTAACGCCGATATTTTTAAAATAGGAGGCGAAATCGAATCCAGTCGCCAATTCGTCCAGCCTGGCCACAGTCATCTTGTTGTATGTGGCTTTGGGGTCCCGGAGCTGCAAACGGGTCATCGAAACCTTCGCCAGCCGGGTTTCCAACTTCATAATCGCTTCCGCCGCCACCTTCGCCTGTTCCGGAGAATCGCCCAACAATTCGAGCAGTCTGCCAATGTGCTTCACATACTCGGCGCGAATATCTTTCGCCCGGTCTGTATCGTCGAAATAGTAATCACGGTCCGGCA
>JAHELQ010000536.1 GCA_024644125.1 Candidatus Aminicenantota bacterium
TATAATCGTTGAAGAATATACCAGCGGTAGACCTGACAGCGCGGCCTCCCTCCATCAGGCCGGACCGCACGTGATTGTCCTGTCCGCCCGCGACCGGGACGCCTTACAGGTGTACGCCGCCAATATGGCCGCCTACCTGAAGCACGCAACCCGGGTGGATAACGGCGGTGCGGGCGTAGAGTACACTCTCCCCAATATCGCTTACACTCTCCAGGTGGGACGGCAAGCGATGCGCTATCGCCTGGCGTTTGCGGCGGAAACAGTGGAAGAGGTTATCGGGGAGTTGGAGGCGTTCGGCGGTGACGGGAAAGGATTGTCTTCCTTGTTGACCGGCGATTCCGGATACGACGCTCCAACTCCTATGGAAGCGGAGATCAACGGTTCGCCCCGGCGATTGGCACGGGCGTGGGTGGAGGGGCAGACCATCGATTGGTCGCTTCCGGCCGGAACTCCGGCGCCGCGAAAGGTGCTTTTGCCAACCTATCCGTTTCGAAAAAAGCGTTATTGGATCGGGGAAGCGGTGGATGACCATGTGCCGGAACAGGCGGTCGCGGCGGCAACCGCGGCGCGACCTTTGCGCCGGATAGAAGAGGGCGATATCGGCGCAGCCATTGTAGCTGTGGTGTCCGCTGTGTTGGAGATCGGAGCCAGTGAATTCGACCGGAGCGCGCCGTTTACCGATTTCGGCGTCGATTCGGTGTCGGCCGTCACCATCATTCAACGGCTCAATGGGCGACTGTCCCTACAATTGCGGGATACGGACCTGTTCAATTACCCAAGTATCGAAAAATTGACGAGGCACATCGCCAGCCTGGGGCAATCAGCGCAGCCAATGTCGATGGTGGATCTATTCAGGAAATTGCAAAACGGCGAACTAACCGCCCAACAAACAGAACAATTATTAGAGAGTCAGACATGGTAATGGACAAATTAACGAGAAAAGACATTCTACGGCTAATCGCGTCCGGACGGATCTCGCCCGAGGAGGGCGCGCGGATGTTCGCCGGAGGGGAAATTGAACGGGGACAGGCGGAGCGGCGCAAGGACAGTATCGCCGTGATCGGGATGGCGGGCCGGTTCTCCGATGCCCGTGATATCCGGCAATTCTGGGACAATCTCGTGGCGGGCAAGGATTCCATCCGCCCAGTTCCGCTGGACCGGTGGCCGGGGTATGATTGTTTTTCCAACGATCCTGGCATCGTGAACAAAACTCCCTGTCGCTTCGGCGGTTTTTTGACCGGTATCGATGAATTCGATCCCCTGTTCTTCAATATTTCGCCAATGGAGGCGGAACTCATGGATCCGCAGCAACGGTTGTTCTTGCAGGAGGCCTGGACCGCGCTGGAAGACGCCGGTTATTGCCCTGGCGAATTGAATGGCGTCAAATGCGGCGTGTTTGTGGGCGTTACCGCCGTCGATTACCAGGATAGGTTGGAACGGGAAGGAGTGCCTATCAACGCCACTCTGTTCACCGGCAATTCTTCTTCGATATTATCCGCCAGAATTTCATATTTTCTTAATCTTAAGGGGCCGGCGGTATCTATCGATACCGCTTGCTCATCCTCCTTGACCGCCATCTCCCTGGCGTGCGAGAGCATCCGCGGGGAGATGTGCGCCATGGCGGTCGCCGGCGGTGTCCAGGTATTGACGACTCCGGATTTATTGATCAAGACTGGCAATTCCAATATGCTGGCGCCCGACGGCCGCTGCAAAACCTTTGATCACCGGGCGGACGGATTTGTTCCCGGAGAAGGAGCAGGCGCCGTCGTACTCAAACCGGCGCAAAACGCCCGGGATGACGGCGACCATATATACGGCGTTATCACCGCCTGGGGGCTGAACCAGGACGGCAAATCCAACGGCATCACCGCCCCCAGCGCCCCGTCCCAAACCGAGCTGGAGTTGGAGGTTTATAAACGGTTTGGAATCGATCCCCGCAGTATTTCTTATATTGAAACTCATGGCACAGGTACCAAATTGGGCGATCCCATCGAGGTGGACGCCCTTACCGACGCGTTTCGCGCCTACACCACGGATACTCGATTCTGCGCCCTCGGCTCGGTGAAAACCAACATCGGTCACGCCCTGGCCGCAGCCGGCGTTGCAGGCTTCATCAAAGTGATGCTGTGCTGCAAACATCGCTTATTCGTCCCTTCCCTCCATTTTCAAAAAGCGAATCCGCATATCGATTTTGAAAGCAGCCCATTTTACGTGAATACCCAATTGCGGGAATGGAGACAGAATTCCGGCGCTGTACGTAGGGCCGCTGTCAGCGCCTTTGGTTTCAGCGGCACCAACGCTCATCTGGTGGTGGAAGCGGAGGATGCGCTGGATACGGAAATAGAGACCGGCGGCAGTGGAACATCGCCGTTATTGATTGTGTTGTCCGCGAAAAACGAGGACCGGCTCAAGGTATCTGCCGCTAATTTGATCCGGTTCATCGACGGCAACCGGTTGGGGACAGGCGAGGCCCATTCGGCCGAGGATGAAATCCGGTTGAAGAGGTTGCTGGAACGGGAATTGACCCGCTTGACCGCTGAAGTCCTCGATGTGACGGGCGATGATTTGCTGCCGGACGACAACCTGGCGGAGTATGGCATGGATCCGGTGGTTTTTATTGAATTATTACAAAAGGTAAACAAGACTTTCAATCTGGATGTGACACCCCCTATGGGAAACGGCAGTACTTCTATCGGATCGCTCGGCCAGAATTTGCTCTGTGATTACCCGGAGCGGATGGAAGAATATTTCGCCGAAGCGGGAGATGGGGAAGCGGAGGTTACGGGTTTCTCTTTTCATTGGGATGACTTGACCTACACACTCCAGGCCGGCCGGGAACCGATGGAAGAGAGGCTTGCTGTGGTGGCGCCGGATCTCGATAGCGCGTTGACGGCGCTCAAGAAATATACCGGCGGCGCAGGAGCAGGCAGGATTCCGGGTTTCCATTCTGGTAATGTCAGCGAGGGATGGGCGGTTGCCGAATTGATGTCGGCCGGAAACGACGTCGATGAATTCATCCGGCTGAACATCGCGGAGCGTAATCTGGAAAAAATCGCCAGGCTATGGGTGTCGGGAGTGACGATCCCCTGGACCGGCCTATACCCCGCCCGCAAACCGAAACGTATGCCGCTGCCTGGATATCCGTTCGCGACGGAGCGTTATTGGATCCCCACCGGTTACAAAAACAAACCCGCAGGTACTGCTCCAGCCGTCCACATGTTGCTGGACGCAGTGGATATCGACCAGACCGGCGAACGGCGCATCGTGTTCAAGAAGACATTTTCGAGCGGCGATCCGGTGATCCGTGATCACCGGGTCCGGGGAGTTGGGATTCTTCCCGGAGCGGGTTCTCTGGCCATGATGCAGGCGGCGTTGGCGATGACCGTGAACAACGGGGATGTTTGTATCGAGAATCTGGTGTGGCAGCGGCCGTTGGCGGTCGAAAGCGGGAACAAGGAGGTATTCGTGACAGTGAACGCAGCCTTGTCTCCTGTTTTGGTGTCCGTTTCCAGCGGAAGCGGGGATCGTCGTGACGTGTACGCCGAAGGGGTATTAGGAAGCGCGGGTAATGAAGCATCCCCTCCATCGGTGGATATCGCAGCCATCAGGGCGCGATGCCGCAATCATTTTGCCCGGGAAGATGTGCTTCGCCTGGCGGCAGCGATGGGGATCGAATATGGACCCTATTTCAAGGGGCTCCGCGAGGTGTGGGCCTGTGAAGGTGAAGCTCTCGGGGTGATTGAAATGCCTGCCGCCTATGCCGCTGAACTGGAGCGGTGCCTCGCGCACCCGGCGCTGGTGGATAGCGCCTTGCAGGTGATATTGGGAATTTTTTCCCTGGACGGTACGGCGTCCCACCGGGCCATGATGCCTTTTTCCGTCGGCAAGGTGTCGTGGCGGAGCCGGTTGCCGGTTTCAGGGCATGT
>JAHELQ010000537.1 GCA_024644125.1 Candidatus Aminicenantota bacterium
TTTCCAGGAGAGGGGGATGGAAAAATATTTTCACCATATTCCGTCAGACGGCCGGGGATCAATCCACCCTGGGGCTATATCTCATAAAAAAGTGACTAAATTTAATTCAAAATAGAAGTGACAAGGAGGTTTCGCATGAAGCTACGAATCGCTACGTTTAATTTGGAAAATCTGGATGACAGGGAAGGGGCGACTCCCACTCTCGATGAGAGAATCCCTTTCCTGCGTCCTCAGTTAAAACGCCTGGACGCGGATATCGTTTGTTTTCAGGAGGTCCACGGCCAGGAACATCCAGGGCAACCACGGGATCTATCGGCTCTGAAAAAAACCCTGGAGGATACGAGATACCAGGACTACCATGTCGTATCTACTCGTACTACTAACGGTGAAGTATATGATGAGAGGAACCTGGTGATAGTCAGCCGGTTCGATGTCCTGGAAACCAGGCAAATATCACAGGATCTCATTCCCAAACCCCAGTACAATGTCGTGACCGAAATTCCTGAAGACCCCAGGGCAAAAAACGTGACCTGGGAACGTCCGATTTTTTATTCGAAAATCAGCATCCAGGATGGTTTTGAGATTCATCTCATCAATTTACATTTAAAATCCCGCCAACCCTCCAATATTCAAGGGCAAAAGGTCGATAATTACACCTGGAAGAGTGGACCCGGTTGGGCGGAGGGATTTTTTCTCTCATCTATGAAGCGTGTGGGACAGGCTTTGGAGACTCGAGTCTTTATCGATCAACTCTTCGATGAAGACGAAAAAGCGAAAATTGTCGTTTGCGGGGATTTTAACGCCCATCCCGAAGAGGTACCGGTGGAAACCATTGCGGGTAGAGTGGAAAATACCGGGAATAAAGAGCTGGCGCTCCGGGCGCTGGCATCTTGTGAACACAGTATCCCGGAATCGTCCCGCTACAGCTATCTTCACTACGGTAAAAAGCGGTTGTTGGACCATATGCTGATATCCCAGTCTCTTTTACCTTACTATTGTAAATCTGAAATTCACAACGAGATGCTGCACGACGAGTCGTTGGCATTCGCCTTCGACACAAAATTCCCCGAATCGGACCACGCACCCTTTATCGCCGAGTTTGAGATATAAATCGCGTTAAACCTGGAGGTAATCCTCTAAAAAAGAAGGATTTGTAGATCTTGCAATGAAGCGGTTTTCTTTTTATAATTGAATTGCGAGTTCAAAGAAATGGATCGTCAGAGGAGGTTGTCGTGCGAAACTTGATCGATATGGATGGAAAAAGTGATATCGGGCACATCGATTGGGAATTTATCCATGATATGCAAGCCATAGACCCGGACCATATAACGCCGGAGATTGTCTATCTCACTAAGGATTTTTTGGATAAGATCCCGGAAAAATGGAGCGTCATCAAGAGCAAGTTGGCGGGCCACGTCAAAAAAGGAAAAACGGTTCACATCGGCATCGAGGACGTGGAGAACCTCGGCAATGATTTTAAGATTCGGGGTATTCTCAAAGACAAGCAAGGCCATCCAATGGCTTTCTGCAAGATTGTGGCGATGGACAAGGATCCGGTGGAGGACGATTATCTAGGCGCAATTATCACCAATAAGGATGGCGAATTCACCCTTTCATTCGGAAAACGTACATTTAGCGATTTTAATATGGAAGCGGAACCCGACGTCTATTTCAAGGTTTTCACCTGGCGCGACAGTAAATTTTATCCCATCGGCAGCGTGACACCCGAGGTATTGGAAAAGGTGACGACCAGGGAGGGGAAAATAGTATTTGAATTTGGAGTGGTGGAGCTTTAGATAGAATTTCGGTTTTTAAAATATTTAGTGTTTGGATTGAATTTAGAATTGAATTGTGTTATCTGAATAATATTGGAGATGTGATTCTCCTTATGACTCAAGATTTGGTTAGAGGCAGGGGCAGGCAGCAATGACTTCCCCTGCCTCGTTTTTTTAACCTATTTCAGAATTTCAGGGGACATATACGATACTGGCGTATCCGTCGCTCTGCCAGTAATGGTTGCTTTCATTGCGGAAACTCTCGGGATTGTAGATATAGGTGTAATCATAATAAACCGTATATCCCTTGCCGGCGGCGATTTGCAGGGCTTTGTGCTCCGCGTCTTCGCTATAGCCGCAAACAGAATCCAACGGCGGATTAAAGTCGAAATGGGCCGAAGCGATAACATAATGACCCCAGCCGCCGTCGCCGTCGAAATAATCGGTGGACGGCGCATAGATTCTTAAATGCAGGTTGTCGCTGTCGCTGCCGTCAGGGCCTCCGAAAGTAACTGAGACTTTGGTTCCCATATCCGAATCCCATTGGTCGGAGCCGCCGATATTGTATTTGGCGTATTGGGAGTTGGCGATCACCAGGCCGCCATAGATGTTCTTGACTTTGTTAACGGTCGCGTTGCCGTAAAAGATGATCATGATGGGCCAATCGACATTGGTGGTGGATGCGGTTTTGCTGTAGAAATCGTAGTTGATCCATTGTTTCCCGCCGCAGGTGATCCAATAGAGACTGTTGTACGTCGTCGCGCTGGGACGCGCCAGATCCAATTCCTCGATCAGGTCATCGGCTGGAATTGCCAGTACGGGACCCACCGGCGGCGGCGCCTGAATTTTCCCAATTAGATCATCCATGCCGGGATGCCATGGTCCTGGGTGCTTCATTTGTTTTTGGGCGAATCCAGCGCCAGAGATCAACAGCAGTGAAATTGCAAGTAAAAATAGTTTTGATTTCATCGAACTCTCCTTCAAATTTATTGTTTCCTCAAAAAAATTCCTCTCTAAAAATGGTTTCGGTATTTCGTTCGGAATTTCGTTTTAAGAGGACTTTCAAAAGGGCGTTATTTGTCATGGTTTCACCTACTGTCAAGTCATCGACTGCGATATTCTAATGGAGCGGGATTTTTTTGTCAACCGTTTTCTCGGGCGACGGCGGTGTTTTTTTTATAAATAAAGTAATATAATAGCGGGGGTTATGTTATGGATAATTTTCTTCGTACAATTTTACTGAATATATCGGTGGATCCTTCCGAAGGCGTCGCCGAGTGCTATCCATCAAAATATATGGTGGTGTTCAGGCCCACTGTGTTGTTGGATGAATGGGCCGCGTTCGATTGTTTTCAATTTGTCATCCCTCTTACCCAATTTCCTCCGATCATAGTTGAGAAATCGGTGATCCAATTGCTTCCGTTCCAGGTGTTTCCCATCAATCCCGGGCAAAAGCACCGGGCCGAGAATTTTGCCCTTCAGCAGAGTTATCTAGCGATTTTTTTGTCGGCGGAATTGTTGCGTTCCCTGTCGTTGAAAATATACGGGAAGCCTGTGCGGGAGTTCGGAGGCCGGCCTCGTCATATCGCAGCCTCCCTGCTGCCGTTGATTAAAAATTTTATGCGTGAATCCCTGGATAAATCGCCGGGTTATCCGCTGGTGCAAGAGGCTTTGAGTATCCAGGTGGCGACTGTCTTGCTCCGCGGCATTGGCAATGATTGCCGTATCGGGGAACTTCCCACCGGTTCCAACGAGGAACGCCTCGCCCAGGCGGTTGAATTTCTGGAGACCTGTTACGACGAAAAGATTTCGCTGCAGAATCTGGCAAACCTTGCTAATATGAGCCGTTACCACTTTCTCCGTTCCTTTAGAAACTATACGGGAAAAACGCCGTACCAATATTTGACCGACATTCGTATCGGGCGGGTAAAAGAGTTATTGGGCGCTTCGGAACTCACCATTACCGAAGCGTGTAATCTGTGCGGATTCGATTACGGCAACCATTTCTCAGCTCTATTCAAGCGCCTCACCGGTCATTCTCCAAGGGAATACCGGCGATTGGAGCGGATGAGACGGCAAGATGCGGAGGGTATTCAGCAATAATTGCCTTGTTTTTGCTGCGGGGCATGGC
>JAHELQ010000538.1 GCA_024644125.1 Candidatus Aminicenantota bacterium
AATACTACTTCGACTGCCTCACTGCCGGCGGTCATGACAGCGGCTGGCAGGACAGTCCTATTTACGAAGACACCGGCCTTTTACCCCAGACCCAATACACTTACCGGGTAGAAGCCCGCGATAAATCGGTAAACCAAAACGAAACCGCCTGGTCAACACAAGAGTCGGCCGTCACGGAACAGCAACCGGAATGGACCGTTCTCACCTACGATGACTTCGAAGGAGGGTGGGGTAATTACACCGACGGAGGCTCGGATTGCAGCCTATACACTTCGGGTAAGCATGCGCATCAGGGCACTAACGCAGCGAACATCCAGGACAATAGCGGCGTCGGTTCCTCTTTCTATTATACAAACGGAGTCGATGTGCACACCCCCGGCTACATCCAGTTGAAAATCGAATTCTGGTTCAAAGCCGTCTCGATGGAAAGCGGCGAGAATTTCTGGGTACAGTATTACGACGGTTCCAGTTGGCGTACGGTTGCAAACTATGTTTCAGGCACCGATTTCAACAACGATACCTTCTACAATAAAACCATATTGCTTGACGAAGGAATCTATACTTTCCCCACTGGTATGAAAATCCGCTTCATGTGCGATGCCAGCGGAAATTACGATGACGTCTACATCGATGAGATTAGAGTCTCAGCCAAATAAGCGGCTAGAATAGATCCGCAATTACGGCTCCCGGCGGCCCAGCGCCGCTGGGGGTTGTTTTGTGGGAGATTTATATTGACATTTGGTTTAAATTGTAATACAAAGTAATTTAGAGATTTTTTTATTGTTAAAAAAAATGACAAAACCAAACGAAAAAACGTTCAAACTTTACCTTGCCTCCGATCACGCCGCTTTTGAATTGAAGGAGGTGATCAAGAGGCATTTGTTGGATCGGCACTACCAGGTCGCCGATTTGGGAGCCCACTCTCTAGAATCTGTGAATTGGGCTGAATATGGGGCAAAAGCCGCCGAAAAAGTCTCGAATGATCCTGAAAGTAGCCGGGGCATTATTATTTGCGGCTCAGGAATCGGGATGTCCATTGTTTCCAACAAATTCAAACATGTTAGAGCTGCTCTGTGCAATGATGAATACGCCGCTGAAATGTCGCGCAAACACAACGACGCCAACGTGTTGAACATGGGGTCCCGCGTCGTGGACAAGGAGACAGCCCTCAAAATCGTGGACATCTGGCTTGAGACCGAATTTGAAGGGGGACGCCACCAATTGCGGCTGGATTACCTCCACCAGATTGTCGAGAAAAATAATTTCAAATAATCATATAAAGGAGTTAATATGTTAGATCAAGACTTAATGCAGTTAGACCCCGAAATAGCCGAAGTCATATTGAACGAAACCAGGAGACAAAACGAGAACCTGGAACTGATAGCCTCGGAAAACTTCGTCCCAAAAGGCGTGATGGAGGCGATGGGTTCCGTTTTAACTAATAAATACGCCGAAGGATATCCGAAAAAGAGATATTACGGCGGTTGCGAATTTGTAGATGTGGCGGAGAAGCTGGCGATAGACCGCGCAAAAGAATTGTTCGGCGCCGATTACGCCAATGTCCAGCCCCATTCCGGCACCCAGGCAAATATGGGTGTGTACATGACAGTGCTAGAGCCAGGCGATACCATGTTCGGGATGGACCTTTCGCACGGCGGGCACCTTTCCCACGGCCATCCGCTGAATTTCACCGGTAAATTGTACAACGTCGTTTTCTACGGGGTGAGCAAAGAAACCGAAACCATTGATTACGAAACATTGCAAAAACTGGCGTTGGAGCACAAGCCAAAACTCATTATGTGCGGCGCGTCAGCCTACCCCCGCTTCATCGATTTTGCGAAATTCCGCGAGGTGGCCGACAGTGTGGGCGCGATCCTGGTGGTTGACATGGCCCATATCGCCGGCCTGGTTGCGGCGGGAGTTCATCCTTCGCCGGTGCCCTATGCCGATTTCGTCTCTTCAACCACCCACAAAACCCTACGCGGCCCTAGAGGCGGTCTGATTCTTTCGAGGAAAGAGTACTCGAAGGAATTGAAGAGAGTGGTCTTTCCCGGTATCCAGGGCGGCCCACTGGAACACGTGATCGCAGCAAAAGCAGTCTGCTTCAAGCTGGCGATGGAAGACGCGTTCAAAGTGTATCAAAAGCAGGTCGTCAAAAACGCCTCGGTATTGGCGGCTGAGCTGCAGAAACACGGCTTGCGCATTGTTTCCGGCGGTACAGACAATCATTTGATGTTGGTGGATGTCACTCCCCTGGGTATTACAGGCAAAGACGCTGAAGTGGCTCTGGATAAAGCGGGAATCACCGTCAATAAAAACACCATCCCCTTTGACCAGAATCCCCCGCTCATCAGTTCGGGCATCCGAATCGGCACCCCCTCCATCACCACCCGCGGTATGAAAGAAGACAACATGAAAGATATAGCCGAAGTGATCGTAGATGCGTTGAAACATACGACCGACGAATCAAAGCTCGCGTCCATCAAAGGCAAAGTCAAGGAAATGACCAGCGCGTTTCCGATTTATCTCGATATTATCGAAAAGTACTCGAAATAATCAAACGATACCAGGGGCCGTTCCGGGCAACACCGGACACGGCCCATTGGGAAACATCCCAATCCTTTCAGGCGGGCTACAAGCGAGCCAACACTCCGGTCATATCGTTGAAGGCGTCGATCAATTCATCCCATTTTTCCGGCTGGTTAAATATCCGGGGCCAGATTTCCCGGTCATACCACAACTGATCCAGATCTTCCACATCTTTATCCTGCTGTTCCCGCCAGGTAAAATATTTCAAATTATGAACGGTTTTTTTGTCCAGGTATGTCAGTTCTTTCATGTGATCGGTGGTGGCGCCGTACAAACATTTTTCCAGATCCTTCACCGCCTGGATTCCGGAATATGCCCCCCGTTCCTCGGTCAATTCCTGGATTCGGGAGCGATACATATCCGCCGAATCGGTAAATACAGTCATAATGATGTCGTCTTCGGTCAATTCGAAATATTTGGCTGTTTTTATGGCGGACAGTAAGTTCGCAATCGAGGAAATCCCAAGAATGCCAAGTCGGTCCAGGCACTCGCTGTCGATTCCCTCGGCTGCCAGGTACCGTTTGCCCTCCGTTTCATTGAACAAACGCAAGAGCCGCATACAATCTTCGTCATCGATAGCGGTTACCACATCTGTGTTTTTTACGTTATGAACCCAGGGCACATGTTTATCGCCGATGCCCTCGATCCGGTGTCCGCCGAAACCGTTTCGCAACATGGTGGGACATTGCAACGCTTCGGAAGCCACAACCTTGAGATGGGGATGCAGTGTGCGTAGATAATCGCCGGCGGCAATAGTGCCGGCAGAACCGGTAGCAGACACAAACGCCGCCAATTGACTATTATCGTCCATCTTCACCAAATCGAACACTTCCTGCACAGCGGAACCTGTGACATTGTAGTGCCAGGCGGGATTCCCGAATTCATCAAATTGGTTGAAAATAATGCAATCCGGCCGGGTTCTGCGGATTTCCCAGCATTTGTCATAAATCTCTTTGACATTGGATTCGCAGCCTGGAGTCTTGATCACTTCGGCTCCGATATCCTCCAACCAGGCGAATCGCTCCCGGCTCATCTCTTCCGGAAGAATAGCCACCGCTTCGCATCCCATGAGATAGGAATCGAACGCCCCGCCTCGGCAATAATTACCGGTGGAAGGCCAGACGGCCTTATGGAAGGTGGGGTCGAAGCCGCCGGTGATGATTTTGGGAGCGAGACAACCATACGCCGCCCCCACTTTATGGGCGCCGGTGGGGAAATATTTACCCAGCATCGCGACCAGTCGCGCCTTGATCCCGGTGAGCTGCCGGGGGATTTCGATAAAATTGACGTTACCGAAAAGGCCTCCGGTTTCCTT
>JAHELQ010000539.1 GCA_024644125.1 Candidatus Aminicenantota bacterium
TGGGCTTCGAGTACTGTACGGCGTTATTCAAACCGGAGACTGTCGCCCGCATGGCGCGGCATTTGCTGACTATTCTCAACCGGGTAACGGTGCAACCGGACATCCCGCTCTCGGAGATCGATATTCTCGATCCCGCTGAGCGCAGATATGTCCTGGAAGAGCTCAATCAAACGGAACAGGCGTTCGCCGCGGAAGGGACCGTGCTGGATATCATCGCCCGCAACGCGGTGGAGCGGCCGCTTCACGAAGCGGTTTTCGGCCCTTGCCTTTGGGCAGGGAAGGACCTGTCGTGGACCCATGAACAATTGCAGCGGGAAGCGCTGCGCGTCGCCGCCTATTTGAGGCAGAGCTTCATCCGGCCCGAAGAGCCGGTAGGAGTTTTGCTGGAACCCTCCCTGCAGCGGGTGGCGGCGGTGTTGGGCGTCCTCTATTGCGGCGGCGCGTTTGTGCCGATGCCCGTGACTCTGCCGGAAGCGCGGTTGCGGGACATGATCGACGATGCCCGGATCGCAGTCGTGATCTCCCAGAAGCTGGCCCTCAAGACATTGAACCGCCTGCAATGGGAGTGTCCGTCGTTTCATCGTTTTTTGTGCCTGGATAGCGATGATATTTTCGGGGAAACCGAAGCGCAGACGAATGAATTGATGGATCAGGAGCTGTGGCGTCATGTAGGCGAGACCGCCGAAGACGACATCGCCGGCGGCGGCTGGAAAAACAGTTTTACCGGCGCGCCGTTGTCGCGGGCGGAAATGGACGAGTACGGCGATAATATCCTGCAAAAAGTGAGGGATATCATCGCCGGCTTCGAGAGGAACATCCGGGTACTCGAGATCGGCTGCGCGTCGGGAATCACCATGTTCCGGGTGGCGCCGCTGGTGGAATTGTATGTGGGCACCGACCTCTCGGATGTGATCATCGAGAAGAACCGCCTCAAGGTGCGGGATGAAGGAATCGATAACATCGAGCTTCTCTGTCTCCCGGCCCACCGGGTGGATGAAGTGGGGCTGGAGGATTTCGATCTTGTCATCATCAACAGCGTGATTCAATGCTTCCATGGACATCATTACTTGCGGCAGGTAATCGAAAAGGCGGTTGGTTTGATATCGGATAGCGGATATATATTTGTGGGCGATGTCATGGATCTTGATAAAAAAGCCCAACTGGAGGCCGATACATTGGCGTTCCACGAAGAGCGCCTCGACGAGGGCTTCCAGACCAAAACCGATTGGTCGGTGGAATTGTTCGTGCCGCGGGCATTCTGGGAGGATCTGACGCAGGAAATCGACGGTCTCTGGCAAAGCCAGTGCAGCGAAAAAATCCATACCATCGAGAATGAACTGACCGATTACCGCTACGATGTCCTGTTGCGGGTGGATAAAAAAACGGCGCGGCGCTCCGTCGCAGCCAAACGCAAACATCAGGACGACCGGCGCTCGTTGTCGGACATGGTTGTCGAAGCCACCGATGCGGTCTTCGCCGCAAAACCCCATCATCTGGCCTATATCATCTACACCTCCGGCACCACCGGTAAGCCGCGGGGAGTGATGCTGGAACACCGGGGGCTTTTGAATTTATGCCAATGGCATAACGCTTGGTACGCGATCGAGGCTTCGGACCGGGCGACATTGTATGCCGGTTTTGGCTTCGACGCTTCGGTTTGGGAATTGTTCCCCTACCTGGTCGCCGGAGCGTCGCTTTATATTGTTCCGGACGAAGCGCGGTTCGACATGCAAAAACTTTCGGATTTCTATCGGCAGCATCGCATCACCGCATCGTTCCTGCCCACTCCCATATGCCAGCAGTTTATGGAATACGACGCTCCCTCGCTGAAGGTAATGCTCACCGGCGGCGACCGTCTTCATGTGTTCCGGCCGCAATCTTACACCCTCTACAACAACTACGGCCCCACCGAATATACCGTCGTGGCTACCGCTTGCCAGATTGCCGAAGTCATGGATCCCCTTCCCATCGGCAGACCCATTGCCAATACGAAGGTGTTCATCCTTCATCCCCATACACTGCTGCCGCAACCGGCGGGCGTTCCGGGCGAATTGTGCATCGGCGGCGCGGGTATTGCCCGGGGCTATCTAAATCATCCGCGGATGACATCCGCCGCGTTTGTGGAGGCCGCGCTCCCGGGCGTGGCAAAGAAGACGCGCCTCTATCGCAGCGGCGATCTGGCCCGTTGGCTTGAAGATGGGAATCTGGAATTTTTAGGCCGCATCGACCAGCAGGTGAAGATTCGCGGTTACAGAATCGAATTGGCGGATATCGAGGAACATCTGCTGGCCTTTCCCGGCGTGCGGGAGGCGGTGGTAATCGACCGGCTGGAAGAGGCCGGCGGTAAAATCCTCTGCGGTTATGTGACCGGCGTTGAAGGGATCGATGAGCAGTCGCTCAAAGATTTCCTCAAGAGACGGCTGCCGGATTACATGATTCCCGCCGCTATCATGCGATTGGGAGTGCTACCTCTCACTCCCAACGGCAAAGTGGATCGACGGGCCTTACCGCTTCCCGGCGTCGATTTGGCAGACGATTTTCAGGAACCTTCGGGCGAGATGGAACAATTACTGGCGGCGGTGTGGTCGGGCGTGCTGGGAATCCCGGAAGCCGGCATCGGCGCCACCGACAATTTCTTCCAGAAAGGGGGGGATTCCATCAAGACCATCCAGGTCTCCTCCCGTTTGCAGCAGCAGGGCTTCAGCCTGGAAGTCAAAGATTTTTTCCTCAACCCCACCATCCGGGAACTGGCCACCGTGGTCAAACGCGAGCAGATCTTCATCGACCAGGGAATCGTGGCAGGAGAGGTAGCCCTCACTCCCATCCAACATTGGTTCTTCTCCTCAGGTATCATCGATCGCCAGCACTTCAACCAGGCGGTGATGCTGCGATTGGCGAAGGGCGTTTCGCGCGAGCGTGTCATCCGGGCGTTTGAACGGCTGGTCGAGCATCACGACGCGCTGCGCATGGTGGTGGAAGAGCGGGTAGGGGGGATCGTACAACGAAACCGCGGCCTCGGCGAGGGAGAGTTCGTCGCAGTGGAAGAGCGTGATCTCCTGGAAGCGGCAGATATCGAAGTGGCAGTCGAAGTAGCCTGCACCGAAATTCAAAAAGGGATGGACCTGGCAAACGGACCACTGGTGCGATTGGGCTTGCTGCATACTCGAGATGGAGATCATTTACTCGTCGCCATTCACCATCTGGTGGTTGACGGCGTGTCCTGGCGGATTTTACTGGAAGATCTAGCCGCGCTTCTGGAAGGAGACCAGCGGCAATCCGAAGAAGCCGTAGCTCTTCCGGCCAAGACCCATTCGTTCCAATATTGGTCCCGCCAATTGGAAGAATACAGCCGGAGCGAGTTTTTGCTGAATGAATTGGATTATTGGAAAAAACAAGAAGAGGTGAATCTCACGCCATTGCCTATCGAGGAATGTGTGGCGGAAGATGAAAATCTCGTTGCCCATAGCCGCACGGCCCATATGGAGTTATCGGTGGAGGAAACAGCGCTTCTACTTAGGGATGTGCATCGCGCATTTCACACCGAGATCAACGACATCCTGCTGGCGGGCCTTGCATTGGCCGTTCGCCGCTGGGCCGGTCTCGACCGGGTGTTGGTGTTGCTGGAAGGTCATGGCCGCGAAGCCGTCATCGACGGCATCAATATCAACCGGACCGTCGGCTGGTTCACCAGTCAATTTCCGGTGGTCTTGCCGGCGGAATCGCCCGACGACCTCTCGTTCGTCATCAAAGAGGTCAAGGAAACATTGCGCCGCGTTCCCTCGCGGGGAATCGGCTATGGTGTTTTGCGGTACCTGTCCCCTAAAGATCTAATCGACGACCTGGAGTTCAGTCTCGAACCGGACATCGCCTTCAACTATTTGGGGGAGATGGATGCCGGA
>JAHELQ010000081.1 GCA_024644125.1 Candidatus Aminicenantota bacterium
GTTGCCGTTGAACGATCTAATCAAAACATTGATGGAACGATGCGAGCAAATTTCGGAAACCAGAGTGGAGATCGAGTTCGCGATGACCATCGATTACTCGGGGCAAACTCCTCCCCGCTTTGGTTTGCTCCAGGTAAGGCCGATCGCCCTCTCCCATAAAGAGGTCACTCTCGATGAAGGCGATTTAAGCCAACAGGATACACTTATATTTTCAGATAATGCTCTTGGAAACGGCATCGAAGATAACATCAGGGATATCGTTTTTGTGAAGGCCGAAAATTTTGATTTGAAACACTCACAAACAATAGCGCTGGAAATCGGCGCGTTCAATCGGGATTTACTTGCCAAAGAGACTCCGTACTTATTGGTCGGTTTCGGGCGTTGGGGAAGTTCCGACCGGTGGCTGGGCATTCCGGTGAATTGGGGACAAATCTCAGGAGCCCGGGTAATTGTGGAGATCATGCTTCCTGGGATGCATATCGATCTCAGTCAGGGTTCCCATTTTTTTCATAATCTATCAAATTTAGGGATTTGTTACTTTTCGCTCAAATATTCGACCGACAAAAATGCCATAGATTGGGATTGGTTGAACGGGCAAAAGCTCATCAGAGAAAGCGACTATGTTAAACATGTCAGGCTGGATTCTCCACTCGCAGTAAAAGTTGACGGCAGAAAAAGAATTGGAGTGATAAAAAAATGCAGGGCATAAATTCTACAGCAGACCACTTGGTAAGGGAACTCCAGGAAAGAAAAAAGGAACTTAACTGTATTTACCAGATCGAGGAGTTATTGACCGATCCGGATCTCCCATTAGGAGATTTACTGGACGGAATCATCAAATTGATGCCACCCGGAATGCAGTTTCCTGAATTGGCGCAGGCAAAAATTACGTTCAACGGCCATTCCTACATGACACCCGGCTATGTGGAAACTGTTTACGAATTTTGTTCAGAAATTAAAGTGCAGGGCGAACGAAGGGGTTTCATCTGCGTCTCCTATTCCAAAGAGATCCCTCCCGGACCGGACGGTTACTTTTTGAAAGAGGAATTCAAACTCATTAACACTATCGCGGACCGCATCAGCATCTTGATCCTTCATAAAGAATTGAAAAGCGTTTTCAAAGAGGTGGAGGAGATGGAGAAACAGATCGCCAAAAAAAAAGCGGGTCAATGGAAAGTAATCGTCGATCTGTTAAAAAAATCCGACCGTAACCTTTATATCTACATATTCCAAAAAATGCTTTATTATCTTGTCTGGAACGGCGTGCAGGAGGCCAACCAGATACTCGAACAATACGGCACCAATAAAAAAATCGGCGATGCCTCATTGATCGAGGACGCAAACCGTCCAAGCCAGAAAAAAACTCTGCACAATATTATTAATTTGAGTGACGAAGTATTTCGTATCGCGTCCGAAAACCTGAGCGAGGAAAAAATCCTCGAAAATATCGAGCGCTGGGTAGAGGAAGACAAATCACGGTTTTTAATCAAAGTCATCGACAACCTCAATTCCTCCCGTTCAGATATTATCGATGCCATCACCCGCTATAATTACATTGAGAAGGAAGGGATCAAACTAACCCCGCCGATCGAAAAAAGCTTGCGAGTTTCTCTCGTGAGGCATTTCTTCTCCGAACAATTGGAATTTATCAATATCGCGAAAAAATATATAGAAGTCCGCGACTATTACGACCTGGTGAAGCGGATAATTTTCCCACCGGATAGTTATGGCCGGTTGGGTGGAAAAAGCTCGGGCCTCTTCCTGGCCTATAACATTCTATCTAAAGATGATGAACACCGTGAGTTATTCAATAACCTGAAAGTTCCCAAAACCTGGTATATCACGTCAGACAGCCTTATGAATTTTATTCATTACAATAACCTCGAAGGGGTAATGGAACAGAAGTACAAGGAAATGGATGAGATACATGTGGAATATCAAAATATAATCCAGATTTTTAAAAACTCGTACTTCCCCCCTGAGATAATCAGGGGGCTTTCCATTGCCCTTGATGATTTAGGAGATAAGCCGATTATTGTCCGAAGCTCCAGCCTGTTGGAAGACAGGCTGGGCTCGGCTTTCTCTGGTAAATACAAAAGCCTCTTTCTGGCAAACCAGGGATCGAAGGAGGAACGATTGGACGCGTTGATGGACGCGATCGCAGAAGTGTACGCATCCACGTTCGGGCCTGATCCCATCGAATACCGTCTCGAAAGAGGTCTCCTGGATTTTCATGAAGAAATGGGTATTATGATTCAGGAAGTGGTGGGAACCAGGATTGGCGACTATTTTCTCCCCTCGTTCGCAGGCGTTGCCTTTAGTAACAATGAATTCAGATGGTCGGCGCGAATCAAACGGGAGGACGGATTGATCAGAATCGTTCCCGGACTGGGGACGAGAGCCGTAGACAGGATTGCCGATGATTATCCGATTTTAATCGCTCCAGGAAAGCCTGATTTACGCGTAAATGTCACCCCGGAAGAAATCGTCCGCTATTCCACAAAAAAAATAGACATTATCAATCTGGTGACCAACACCTTTCAAACAGTGGATCTGGAAGAATTACTGGAGCATTTCGGAAACGCTATCCCGGGGATTCAACATGTCCTGTCTATCTACGAAGATGGAATGATGCAATTGCCCACGTCGCTTTTTAATATGGAATTCGAAAATAAAAATATGGTTGTGACGTTTGAAGGCCTTTTTTCAAAAACTCCTTTTATAAAACAAATCGACGGATTGCTGAAGATCTTGCAAAAAGCGATGGGAACTCCAGTTGACATTGAATTTGCCCATGACGGGAAATCGCTATACTTGCTGCAATGCCGGCCTCAATGTTATTCGGACGAAATCCAGCCGGCCCCGATTCCCCAGGATGTACCCGCCGACAGAACCCTGTTTACCGCAGATAAATACATTTCCAACGGAGCGATCCCCGATATCACCCACATCGTTTTTGTCGATCCGGAGGCTTACAGTGAATTATCGAGCCTGAACGACTTGAAAAATATCGGTCGCGCCGTGGGAAAACTCAACAAATTACTACCAAAACGGCAATTCATTCTCATGGGTCCTGGGCGTTGGGGGAGCCGCGGGGACATCAAACTTGGAGTCGATGTAACCTACTCGGACATCAATAACTCAGCGGTATTGATCGAGGTAGCCCTGAAAAAAGGGAATTACGTTCCCGATCTTTCATTCGGGACACATTTTTTCCAGGACCTGGTGGAGGCAAAAATCCGCTATATTCCACTTTATCCGGACGACACTCACAACATATTCAATGATTCATTCCTTCTTGAGGCTCCCAATATTTTGGCGGACATCCTCCCGGAATATTCCTACCTGGAAAAAACCATTCATGTGATCGACGTCCCTCAAAGCGCCGGCAATCAAGTATTGAGAATTCTGATGAATTCGGATCTCAACAAAGCGATTGGTTTTTTTACGGAAACTGGGGTATCGGCATATGTTCCGGTCCGTGCAGAAGGGAATATGGAAGGACACCGATCCGATGATTTCTGGCGTTGGCGAGTTCACATGGCTGAAAAAATCGCAGACCAGGTTGATGCTAAAGAGTTTGGAATCAAAGGATTGTATATTTTCGGCAGCGCCAAGAATGCCACAGCAGGGCCCGCCAGCGACATCGATCTCCTGGTTCATTTTGATGGAACTCCCAAACAAAAGGAGAATTTGCTTCTCTGGCTCAAAGGCTGGAGTCTATGTCTGGCGGAAATGAATTTCCTCAGAACTGGATACCGCTCCGAAGGACTTCTCGATATTCACCTTGTCACCGATGAAGATATCGCCAATAAATCGAGTTTTGCTGTAAAAATAAACGCCATCACAGACGCGGCCCGGCAGTTGCGCATAAAATGATGAATGAAAAAATAAATAATTTTATAGCGGACAAACGGACTGCAGAAGAGTTTTTACAGTTTATCGGGAATTTACCGGCTTTATTCTGGAATTATCACCGGGATACCAGGAAGATCGATTTTTTGAATTCCTGCAAAATTTCGCCACTCGAGCACCGGGAAAAAAAGTTTCTGGAAGATTTGGTTTTCGCCCAATCCCTGTGCGTTTCCCAGGATTTTTTTCGCCTCAAAATGTTTGTTCAGTCCATGCGTCAAGGTCAACCGGCGCTTTCGGTGCTCAGGGTAACCGACAGTAAGGGACAATTGTTTTGGCTGAAGTTATACGGCGCGCCGCTGCCAGGCAATTCCAATCAATATTTTGGTTATGTCATGGAGATCACCGAGAGCATTTCGACCATCCATTTTTTGATGCGCAAGGAACTCGAAGCCGAAGCTGCCATCGAACAATTTGATTATCCGGTCATTCTCGCTGAATTGCAAAATTTGAGGCTCATCGCCCGCAATTCGCCGGCAAAAGAGTTCTTCGCCTTCGAAAGCGGCAACCTCCGCGATATGACAATTTCTGGGCTACTGCGGAATATCGATAAAGACAATTTGGCCGCTATTTACGAACAATGCCTCACCGAAGGCAAGTGGGAAGGTCTTCTTTCATTCTCTGGAACAATGGGCAATCTTGTTTGGGGCGATGCAGTATTGAAAAAACTATCTCTCAAAAACAAGGAATTATTGAAGCTATCGATATTCAATGTGCGGGAAACACCTGAAATAGGCCTGAGCGAAGACGCGTCGATCGATACAGAAATTCGTAAAAAGGCCTATGCCGAAAGGCTTTGCGCAAAAGTTTCAGGTGAATCTGATATCGAGACAGTCCTGGACATTTTGCTGGCCGACCAATTTTATCCCGGTCAGTTTGAAGCGATGCTGCTATTGACTCCGGTCGGCAAAAAATACAGGGTATATCTGGCGGGCCAGCCATTTAAAGGGCAAAATCCCGATTCGTTCGTCGAATTCGCGCAACCGCTCATCGAGAGCGTGACACAACCAGAGATCGGTCACCGGATTGTCGGAGACGCATTTGAGAGCACAGATCCCCTGGACTGGGCGTTATTCATTCCTTTCGGCATCCGTTCTTATTTTACCAACCCCATCTATAAGCGGCAAAAACTAAAAGGAGTCGTTGTTTTGTGTTCCACTGGCAGCGACGCCTTTTCGCCTGATGATATCGACATCTACTCTCTTATAGAACCCGCCTTGCATGAAACTGTTTTTCCCAGAAAAAACCTAAAAAAGAATAATATTGACAATTAACTGTCCCAATGTGAAAATATATTTTTACATTTAACGACAGTCCTGCTTCAGGATTTTTTATGACCAGAAAAAAAATTAAACAAATGCCTGAATTTGAACGGCCAAGGGAAAAACTACTCAGTTCCGGTCCGGCGGTTCTTTCAAATGTTGAATTAGTGGCGATACTATTGGGCAGTGGAATTCAAGGCAAAGATGTCTTCAGTGTTGCCAGGGATATCCTGAGGATTGCGCAAGACGGCATCGAGGCATTGAATGTCGAAACGTTGATGCGCATCGACGGCGTAGGAGCCGCGAGGGCATGCACGATCACAGCGGCAGTCGAATTCTCCCGCCGTTTCATCATGCCTGTCGGGATAGAGGTGCACAATGCCCGGGAAGCGATATTGCTCGTCCCTGAATTGAGGGGGAAAAAGCAGGAAAACTTCATTACCATTACCCTCGACGGCGCGCATAATGTGATCCGGAAACGAACGGTGTTTATCGGCACGTTGAACAGATCCATCGTCCATCCCCGGGAGATATTTGCCGATGCCCTTACCGACCGCGCCGCTTCGATCGTTTTTATACACAATCACCCATCTGGCAATACAGAACCCAGCGCGTCCGATATCGTTCTCACACGGCGGTTACTCAGATCCGCTCAAATACTCGGGATTGAAGTGCTCGACCATATAATCGTGGGAAAAGAGGATTATTTCAGCTTCCAATCAAATAATTTGTTGAAAATCTGAGCCTAAATTTTACGCAGTCATCCTAAAAAAATAATTTCTCATCGACTTTAGCGGAAAAAATTTGATATAATGGCTCATGATTGAAGTATGTAGTTTATCCAGTGGTTCCAAAGGAAATTGTTTTTTCATTAAAACAGGAAACGACGCTTTTTTAGTGGATGCGGGAATCAGTTCTCGGCAAATTTGCCGACGGCTGGAAACGATCGGCCACCATATTTCCGAAATCAAAGGGATTTTTATCACCCACGAGCATACCGACCACATTTGCGGAATTGAAGTATTGCTGAAACGACACCAGATTCCAGTTTATATCAATTGGCGGACACTGCAATATTCAACAGTAAAAATTCCGGATCCTCTGATTCGTTATCTCAATGCGAACGAACGGGTAATGGTGGGGGATGCGCTGGTGGAAACCAGGCGGAAACGTCACGATGCGGCAGATCCATGCTTGTTCAGTTTCTACTTTCGTGGCAACAAAATCAGTGTGATTACCGACCTCGGGATCCCATGCGAAAATGTAGTACATGCCATCCGCCACTCGAATATTTTATTCATTGAAACCAATCACGATGAATCGATGCTGAAAAATGGCCCTTATCCATATTATCTGAAGCAACGAATCCTGAGTGAAGAGGGGCATCTCTCAAATTCCCAGGCGGGAATTCTGGTTCGGGATAACGCCTCTCCCAACCTCGAATATGTCTTCCTGTCCCATATATCGGAAACCAATAACACTCCGCGGTTGGCGCTTGAAACGTTTACATCCTTCATGAAGGAGAATCCAGCGATAAAGGAAGCCCGGACGATTGTGACCGACCGGTTCACGGTGTCGGAAGTGATAAAAATTTCAATCGGCGAGAAAGAGTGATTTTTTAGTCAATACGCCTCAAGGTTGCGGTAACCATTAGTTTGTTCCTTTTAGAATCGCTGATTTCTATTGTCAACGAATCCTCCAGGGGAATCCGCAGGTTTAGCGAAGTTCTAATATTCCGGGAAAACTTACTGATAAGAAACGAGCCCCAGATAGGAATGTTGGGAGCGGCCGACCCGCTAATCTCCAACACACCCGAAGCATTCGATTCGACTTGATATTGAAGGTGGAAGGGGCTCTGCTGACGAAACGGTCTCAACTGTTCCATCACCCGGGCAGCCAGTGGCGCGATACGATTCATGTGGGGAGAATAATCCAGTGGCGGACTCTGCCAATTATTTCCCGGCGTAAATTCTTTTTTTTGTAAATCTTCTGTATTGACGAACGCATGATCGTAACCGCGTAGGATTTCAATCATGATGGGATAAATAAAAAAATCGACATTCAACACCTCGGGGTGATAGCGGAATTGAACCGGAAAATCAATGTAACAATCACTGTAGACCCCGGTGACCGAGCGGCTGAACCGAATCGAATCGGGATTCCTGGAAAGAATTTTAAATTGAAAGTTTTTCTTTCGCTTGATATAACCGGCATAATGCGGAGCTTTCCCTTCAATTTCCCCTAATTTTTTTTCGCCAAAGGGCAGACTCACATCGTAATCGTAATCCGCGGTTAGGACCATCAAGGTTTTGCCTCCAAACCCCGACGTCCGCATCATATAACCGGTTTCGCCGGTTGTATCATACTGAAAATCCAGATTGCCGCGCTCCGACTGCCGGGCCAGAAAATTCACCGAAGCCGACGATTCATAATACACCCGGAAGGGGATAACCAGCAGGACCATGCCATGGGCCTGTCCCTGGAATGTATAGGTGAAATTGTACCGGTATTCCCCGGCCAGACAAAAGGCCATACTCAATAAAATAGCAAAACCAATCTTTTTCATGTATAAAACCAGTTCAACACCCAATCACATCGTCAATATAAAAACCGCCACAATACCAAGGCAAACGAGAACGACTCGCCTGGGAGTCAGACGCTCCTTAAATAGCACAAATCCCAAAATCGCCGAGAGGATGATAATTCCGATATTAATGAAGGGAAACGCCACATACCCCGGAATATCGACGAGGGCTCGCAATAAGCAAAAAGTAGAAAAAAAATTGGGAATTCCCAACAACAGGCCCGTTACAAAATCCCTGCGATACACCTTCCGTTTAGTCATTATAATATATGTCCAACTCCAGACAATGGCGGAGAAGAATAAAATCACCAGGAAGAAGCCTTCGTCGGTCGAAGGGAAATGAAGTTTAAAAAATTTCATCGCCGCGTCCAAAAAACCAAACACAAGGAACAAGCTCAACAGCAATGGTGAGATTCTCCCTATTTTGCCCTCCCAGGAAAGAATGATCAAAAAAATCAGACCAAGGCCCGCAAAATCCCACACAGAGGGGTTTTCACCCCAGAGAAACAGGGAGAACGCCACTGGTATCGCCAACGAGATTCGCCCCATGGTAACCGCGCCCGCGAGGCCGGCAAATTTGATGGCCTTACTGAACATCATAAAGCCCAAAAAGAAGAACAAACCAAGGATAATACCCAGACCGTACACGCCGGCTGATGCGTGATTGTTGGATGACAATACAATGCCGAGACCTGACGCCACAATATAATTTGAGGCGATTACCACTGTCCGGTCTCTCGACATCCCTTCGGAAAAGCGCAAGATGATCGCAATCGCAAGCGAAGAAATCAGCGACAGAAACAAGAACAGATATGACATCCCCCATTATAGCATAAAATATGATAGAATATCGATTCGTTGTCGCACAGGGAACACCTGGAGCGACGGAAGAGGAGGATAGCGGGATGAAGGCATTGATATTCGACATGGACGGGTTGATGATCGATAGCGAACGACTCTATTTCGCGGCGGAGCAAGATATCGCTGAAACATTCGGCAAACGGGTGAGAGAGGAGACCCTCTGGAAAATGATGGGGCGAAAACCGATCGAAGGCATCCGCATATTTGTGGAAGACCTGGATATTCCCGCCAGTCCGGAAGAGGTTCTGCAGATGAGACATGTGGCGATGTTGGAAAAAATGCGATCTGATTTGGCCCCAATGCCCGGACTGAATTTTATTGTCGAGCGGTTCTTCGGGTATTTGAAGCTGGCGATCGCCACTGGAGCTCCGGCGGAATATATGGATATCACGCTGGACACGCTACAGATAAGAAATAGATTTTCAGTATTGCAGGCATCGGACGATGTAATCAACGGCAAGCCGGATCCGGAGATTTATCTCAAAACATGCCGGAAGCTCGATCTCGAACCGGCTGATTGTATAGTCCTCGAAGACTCCTCGAATGGAGCGATGGCGGGCAAGAGGGCGGGATGTTATTGCATAGCCGTCCCCACTGAATACACTAAAAAACAAGTTTTCGATTTTGCCCATTACCGCGCCAAAGACCTCTACGATGCAGCCTTCCATATTGAAGAACTCCTGGGGCAAGTCATTTAAAATAAAAAAGGGAACAAAATGTAGCCGTTAGCGTATTTTATTACATTATGGGAAACGACATGGTGATTCAATTAAAAGACATTCAATTTAACTATGGAAACTTCAAGGCCCTCGATGGAGTTAGCCTTGAAGTCGGCAAGGGAATTTTCGGATTACTGGGACCAAACGGTGCCGGAAAAACCACATTGATGAAGTTGATCCTCGGATTTCTGATCCCCCTACGAGGGACCGGTAGCGTTCTGGGCTATTCAATACCCGGCAATCATGTGGAGATGCGAAAAAAGATCGGATACATGCCTGAAACGGATTGTTTGATTCCCGGAATGGATGCGGTGACACTGACCGCCTATCTCGGGGAGTTGAGTGGAATGCCGCGCCAGGAATCCGTAAAACGGGCCCACGAGGTGCTCTATTATGTAGGACTGGAGGAATCCAGGTACCGGAAGGTGGAAACATATTCTTCCGGAATGAAGCAGCGACTCAAGCTGGCCACGGCGTTGGTACACGACCCGGAGCTGTTGTTTTTGGACGAACCAACATCGGGAATGGACCCCCAGGCCCGGAAGGAGATGCTCGAATTGATTCAGGATATCACATCGAAGGGCATGATGAACATGATTATCTCCTCGCATATTCTGGCGGACATAGAAACCACCTGCAGCCAGGTCTTGATCATGAACAAAGGGAAAATAGTATCGCAGCAGAACGTTCAGTCCATCCGGCAAAAAGACATCAACATATTCGAATTGAAACTTCAGGGCGACATCGAGACATTCAGAAACCGGCTGGCAGAATTCCACCTGGAAAAAGACGAGAAGGATCTCTACCGGATCCACTTGCCGGCCAACTTTCCTAAAAAGGAACTCTTCAAAGCCGCAGTTGAATCGTCCGTTCAAATCCGCCACTTCAGACAGAGTAAAGTCACCCTCGAAGATGCCTTTGTGACAGCCATAGGAGAAGCCAATGCCAATTAGGGAAAAAGGATATTATAGTTGGGACGGTCAATTGAAAGAGTCCCATGTCAAATGGTTACCGATTTTTTTGAACGGTGTGGTACAAGTGTTCAACAAGAAACGCTCAAAACTCATATTCGCTTTCGCGTCGATGCCCTTCTTGATTTTTCTGGCAGGGGTTTATTTTGCCACCAAACCGGAACTCAAAATGCTGACAGAAATTATCCAGCAATTAAAAACCGACACAATGCTCTTTTATTCATTCTATACCTTCGGTCTCCTTGTTTTCTCGATGATTGTAATGAGCGTATTCGCCGGATCCGATCTAATAAGCGCCGACATGAAATTCAAATCGTTCACCCTTTATTTGTCCCGCCCTCTCAGCAAAATGGATTACCTCATGGGAAAATATTCGGTGGTCTTATTCTACCTGCTGCTATTCTCGTTGGCGCCAGGAATGTTGCTGATTGTTGCCAAGTTGATTTTCTCCGGGAGTTTTTCGGTTCCCATCACAGTCTTCCTGTCCAGCATTCTTTTTCCCATCGTGATTGCCCTCTTCTTTTCATCCCTGATATTGATGCTCTCCTCCCTGACAACCAATTCGAAATTTGTGGTAGTGATGTTCTTCGGCGTAGTACTGGGCTCGAACGCGGTTGCCCAGATATTCAGGGAAATATTCAAGAACGATCAATTCTACTTCTTATCCATAGAAAAAAACATCACGAATTTCGGTTCGTTTCTATTTAACACCAAATCCGGCCTGGAGATAGCCGGATGGCCATCCGGCCTGATATTGACCGGCGTGACCGTGTTGTTGATGACCATACTGTATTTTAGAATAAAAAAGGCGGAGGTGTAATATGGGATCTGTATTGAGAGCCGAAAAATTATCGAAATGGTATGGCAAAATTCTGGGCATCAGCGAGATATCCTTGACGATCGAACCCGGCGTGCAGGGACTGTTGGGGCCGAACGGAGCCGGGAAATCCACATTTTTGAAAATCGCCTCCGGCCAACTGAAACCCAACCTGGGAGCCATCCGCATCTTCGACCAACCAGTTTACAACAATCACGAATTGTTTCACCGTATCGGACTTTGTCCCGAATACGACAGCTACTACAAAGACATCAGCGGCTGGGAGTTTTTGCTCTTCCTGGCGAAACTTCATGGAGCGAGGGGAAAAGCCGCCGGCGATATGGCGGCCCAGGCGTTGGACAAAGTGGGGTTGATTGAAAACAAAGACAAGCTAGTTAGCGCCTATAGTCTCGGTATGCGGCAACGGCTAAAAATTGCCGGCAGCATCGTGCATTCCCCCGATCTCTTGATTTTAGATGAACCGCTGCGGGGAATAGACCCTTTGTGGCGGGTAAAAATGATCCGCCTCATCAAAGAATATGAAAAAATGGGCAAGACAGTGATTGTCTCTTCCCATATTTTGCCGGAAATCGAATCGATGACCAACAACATCATCTTGATTCACCAGGGCAAAATATTTGCGCAGGGCGACATCCAGGACATCCGGGGCTTGATGGACACTCACCCCCACATGATTTCCATCCACTGTGACAAACCGAGACTTCTGGCCGGGCGGTTGGTGGACCGGGAGTTTATCCTCAACATCGAGATAAACGAAAACGAAAACCGGGTGGTGTTCAAAACCGACAACCGCGACAACTTCTTCGACCTGCTGACCCGGATGATCGCCGAGAATGGATTCAATGTGGACGAAATAATCTCGCCGGACGATAACCTCCAGGCTGTATTCGATTACCTGATCGGGAGATGAGCATGATAAACGGATATGATTTCAAAACCATCTTTTCCTTCTTCTTTAAGACCGGCTGGCGGGCAAAGCGAACCCGGCTGTTTATTTTCTTTTCACTGATCCCCACGCTGATTTTGCTGGCGACCAAAATAATCGGTCTACTGAGACCGGTCGAATTCACCGCCGGCGAGATGTTTTCGAAGGTTGTGATCCTTCTGTATTTCCAGTTGTTGATTCCGTTATTGGCCCTGTTTTACGGAACGTCCATCATCAACGACGAAGTGGACAACAAGACCCTCATTTACCTGACCACGACGCCGGCTTCAAAAGCCAACATCGTTTTGGCCAAAGCGCTGGCCTATCTGGCCATGGTGGTTCTGATGTTGGGATGCGGTCTGGTTCTCGCTTTTGTGATCGCCTACGCCAATTACCTGGGGAATCCAATGTACATAAAGCACTTGTTGTCGTTTTTATTGACAATGTTGCTTTCCATTCTCGCTTACGGTTCGTTTTTCGCCTTCCTGGGCGCATTGATGAAAAAATCGGTAATCGCCGGCATCATCTTCATCTTCGGTTGGGAGCACGTGGTTCAGTATATTCCCGGAACGACTCAAAAACTGACGATATACCATTATGTCAAATCCCTCTTGCCGATCAAACTGGCTAAAGGAAATCCATTACTCATGTTCCAATTGCAACCTTCTTCATTTGGCGAAGCGGTAACGACCCTTGTTCTTTTGGCCGCTCTATTCCTGGTGATCACCATCTTCATATTCTACAAAAAAGAATATGTGCTGACAGATAACGCATAAAATAGAGCACAGAACATGTACGATTCAAGCCAACTAAACGCATATAAAGCGATAGTAGCCTTTTTCTTCCGCAAAGCCTGGCGCTCCAGGCGGAACAGGTTCTTTATCTTCCTGTGCATGCTTCCCTTGATAATCATGGGAATCATGATCGTGGTGAATCTGTTTCAGCCTGGTTTTCTCAGGGATATCAAATTCTTCCTCGGCGAGATGACGATTCAGATTTACTTTCTATTAAATGTGCAATTGTTCTCGCTGTTTTTCGGAACGTCCGTAATCAGCGAAGAGGTGGAAGACAAGACCCTGGTATACCTGTTGCCCCGTCCCGTATCCCGTACTACTGTTTTGTTGGGAAAGTTCTCCGCATACGTGGCAATCCCGTCGCTGCTCCTGATGGCGGGACTTCTGGCATCGTTTTTTATATATGTATGGCTGGCGAACTTCAATATCCCGTTGTGGGACTCCGTCATATTCCTGCTGACCCTCTGGGGAATCGCCTTACTTCACATTATTGGATACTGCAGTTTATTCGTTTTTCTAGGTTCAATCATGAAGAAGCCGGTGATTGCAGGGATTGTGTTTGTGTTCGGATGGGAGAATCTAGTTCGCCTACTTCCGGGAATCAGTCGGTTTTTGACCCTCAACTATTACCTACGACCGCTGCTACCATCGTTCAATTATTCAAAAAATTCCCAATTCCTGGCGTTTCGTATTACCCAACCTTCGGGAATCGAATCAATCATCGTCATATTATCGTTTTCGATCCTATTCATCGGTCTATCCGCGGCCATTTTCCACTACAAGGAGATCGTTCTGACAGATTCCGTTTAAAAGGAATTCCCGAGACGGATATAAAAAACAGGTTTATGATCGGGTTTGTGCCCCGCGGCGATTCCGGCGGAAATATTATACTTGTCCCGGCCGATGTAAGCGATGAGATTCAGCTCCACGCCAAACGAATAAGATGGATCGATGCGTTTGCCGGAATCCTCCCCGATTCCCCATACATTGCCTATATCTGAAAACAGGGTGAGGTAGATTCGTTCAAAACTACGGAAAATCAAGAAGACTTTCTCGATTTTCACCAAAGCGATTCGATACTCGACATTTATTAAAAATCCACCGGTGCCCACAAAATATCCGGAGGGGTACCCCCGCATCAATTTGAACAACTGGTTCCCACCCATGGTATTGTCGGCCTGCGACGTGGCGCCCCCCATGTAATAGATCCGGCGGGAATCGCCCCACGAATCGGCCGTAACCAGGCGGAACGCCAGTACATCGGGTCTGAAAAACGAGGCGTACCTCTTGAATTCCAGAGAGGCCGATTGGATGTTGGCATCGCTTCCCAGCAATTTCAATTCACTGCTATACGAGAGGGATAACCACGAGCCGTCATTCAGAGACAACGAATCGTAATAACGACGGGACGAGTTATGAACGAGCCCCAATCGCAAGCCGTTGTATTCCCCTTCAAATACCTCTCCAGTCTCCGTGTACCAGTCGCGGTAATATTCGAAGTGAATATCTCCGTAGATGCGGAGTTGCCTCTCGATGCTGGTATGCAACGGGAACATCCCGGAGAGTCGCAATTGGCGGTTTTCCTGTCTGAACCCCCCCAGGTTGGCGCTGGTGTCGAGATCGGTGAGGTTTGAGTAATGCAGGTGCAACGTGGGCAGAAAACCATCGAATATATAATCGAAAACGACATTGGCGCTCCGGGATTCAACACCATAATACGCTTCTAGCGAGACATAGTGCCTGCCAACCGCATCGTTACCTGTAAAATAGATTCCCGGTTGGAGTTCATTTCCTCCAAACCGGAATAATGGCGAGAAGTACTTCGGCCACAAATCGGGGAACGGCCGGTAAGATTCGATATCCCGCTCTTCCGGCTTCCGGGTTGCCGGCAGCGTTTCCTGG
>JAHELQ010000540.1 GCA_024644125.1 Candidatus Aminicenantota bacterium
AACTCCAGGCAAAATGCGTTTTGTCAACCGGCAGGGAATCTTCATGGCGCCACGGTCATTGTAGATCTTGACCAAATCGCCATCATGGATCCCGCGCTCTTTCGCGTCCAGCGGATTCAGGAAGATTCTCTGAGGGAAGGCTTCCTGGAGCCAGTCGACATTATCGTGGGTGGAGTGGACCCGTTGCATATAATGATGGCCCATTGCCTGGAGGGGATATTTTTTCGCCTCCGGTCCGAATGGGCTCTCCCATTCCTGAATGTATTTGGGAACCGCCGGGATCTCAGCCGGTTTTTCCATATCATAGAGACGTTTGGAGAAGATTTCGATCTTCCCGGAAGGGGTAGGGAGTGGGTTCTTCCCCGGGTCTTTGCGGAATTCATCGAATGCCACCGCGGGTTTGGTGATAGGGACGGAGTAGACTCCGATGTTCGATGCTTCGAATGTATCGAGATCCGGGATGAGGGGGAATCGGGATTGTTTGTATTGGTCAATAATCCATGCGATCCAGTCTCGCTCCGAGCGACCTTCGGTATAGTTCTGTTCGATTCCCAGGCGACGGGCGATACCCCGGCAAATCTCGTAATCGCTCTTTGTCTCGAATGGAGGTTCCACCACTTGGGGCATGAGGATCACTTCGTCTCCATATTTCCAACCGTCCTCCAGTCCATAGGTTTCAAATTGTGTACACGCGGGGAGCAATATGTCGGCGAAGCGGCCGGTGGGCGTCAGGAATTGGTCTTGTATCGCGATGAATTCCACCAGATTTTCATCCTGCAAGATTTTAGCGGTACGGTTGATGTTGGCGTGCTGGTTGATCAGCGCATTGGTGGCGACGCCGTAGATGAGTTTGATATTATTGTCAAGTTTGTCAGCTCCGGTAACCCCATCTTCTGGTCCCATCTCAGTGCCACGCAGCACAGCTTCGGTCCAGAGGAAGGTGGGAATCTGCGTTTTGACAGGATTCGGCCCTGTTGGAAACACATTCCAGAAGGGGCCGGAATCCGGTGCTTGCAATCCCAAACCGCTGGCCCAACCTCCAGGGATACCGACATTCCCGGTGATTGCAGCCAGTACGCAACCGGCGCGGACCGGTTGCTCTCCATAGGCGCGACGTTGCATTCCGTATCCCTGGTACAGAACCGCCGGCTTGATACTGGCGTATTCGCGGGCAATGCGAATAATAGTGCGCGAAGAGACGCCGGTGATCGTTTCCGCCCATTTAGGGGTTTTGGGAACGCCGTCGCGAATTCCCATAATATAGTCTTTGTAGCTTTCGGCATTTTCGGCGCCAGGAGGCATCTGGGATTCGTCGAAGCCGATGCAATGTGTTTTCACGAAGTTCGCATCGTAGAGGTTTTCCTCCATCATGACATAGGCCATAGCGCTCATCATGGCAGTATCGGTCCCAGGTCTGATAGGAATCCATTCGTCCGCCAGCGATACGGCGCTCAACGTCATGCGAGGATCGATGCAGACGATGTGCGCTCCGTTTTGCCGGGCCTTTTTTATGAAATAGTCGCTATTGGTGCCGTCTCTCATTTCCGCCGGATTCCAGCCCCACATGATGATGTATTTGGAATTCAACCAATCCTGCCGTTGGTTCCCCGTGGTGTTGGTCCCGTATACATAGGGAGTCGCTTTACTGATGCAGGCCCAACTGTAACTGTTGTAAAAACCGAGGCACCCCCCGAAGAGGTTGATCAGTCGCGCGGCGGTTTGGCGGCCGTTGACCTGATTGTAACTTCCGGTACCGTAGGGGACATAGATCGCGGAATTACCATATGTTTCCTTCACCCGTTTCAATTGAGACGAGACGCTATCAAGAGCTTCATCCCAGGAAATGCGGGTGAATTTTCCTTCGCCCCGTTTTCCGATTCGCTTCATGGGATATTTCAGACGGTCAGGGTGGTATTGGCGGCGGCGGTATGAGCGGCCTCTGACGCAGGCCCGCAATTGAGGATCGGCAACATCGTCTCCGGGGCGGTCATCCGATTCGATGCGGGTGATCACACCTTCTTTCACATAAACCTTCAACAGACACCGGCCTCCGCAATTATGAGCGGGACAACCGGTACGAATCATTGCCTCGGATGTCTCGGAAGTGGAGATTTCATTCGCCGATTTTTTGTCGATTGCGTGCAAGTGCTTGCCCAGCCCTCCGATAGTTGCCGTCCCACCGAGAAACGCGCTCCATTTCAAGAAGCTACGGCGGTTTATCGACAGCGGCGATGTGTGTTTTTGCAGCGAATTTTCACTCTTAGCCATTCATTGTTCCTCATCGGAAATGGTTTAATAACATAGAAAAAGCCCAAAATAAAATTGTAAATGAATGAGAGAGCTAATTCAAGAGATATAGGCGATATCTTTCAATTTGGTACGTTATTAAATATCTGAGATGATTTGAGATATGGCCGACACCGCCCGATCTAATTCCTGGCATACGTTAATTGGGATCCGGGCTGCGGCAATGGATTCCATGATCTCGTAGCTATGGGGAATTTTAGCCAGAACTGAAGCTCCGGCTTCTCTACAGTAGCGTTCAATGCGGTTGGTGTTTTCAGCGTGGATGTCAAAACGGTTGACGATGACTCCGCAGGGAATGCCGAAATGGCGGATCAACAGGAGTATGCGTTCGAGATCGCTGATACCGGAGTAAGTGGGCTCTGTGACTACAACCGCATAGTTAGTTCCAGAGACGGCGGCATTCACCGGACAGCCGATTCCCGGAGGGCCGTCGATAAGGATTGTATCGATATTATTCTCAACTGCCAGGTGTTTGGCTTGTAACCGAACCATGGTTACCAGATGTCCTGAGTTTTCACCTCCGGGCTTCAATCGGGCGTGTACAAATTTTCCATACGCCGTCTCGCTGATCATCCAATCACCTACGAATCGGGGAATCATTACGATTGCTTCCGTAGGGCAAACCAGACTGCATAGTGTACACCCTTCGCAAGCGGATTCATCTATTTTTAAGTTGCCTTTAACCGGAATCACCGCATCGAATGCGCATTTTTCCCTGCATAAACCGCAGTTTGTACATTTGCCGGGATCTAGCGACGCAATGTCCTTGCCGCGAAATTTTGTCGCGCGCGACTTTTTGGGTTGCAGCAAGATATGAAGGTTCGCTGCATCCACATCGGTGTCTGCGATTATTTTTCGGGGCAAGGAGGCCGCAAGTGTAGCGGTAAAGGTTGTTTTACCAGTGCCACCTTTGCCGCTAACAACAACTATTTCTTTAAATTTTTTCATTGGCCTGAATTATCTTCTCTATTAGATTGGATAGGGATGTTCTCATTTCCGGTAAAATATCAATTAATGGAATTCCAGTGGCGTACGCCCGTTGAATGTCGAGGTTGTAAGGTATTTTTTGCAAGACCGGTAAATTTTGAGTTTTACATAATTCTTCAACTGACTGGTCGTGCCCGCGACTTTTATTGATAATAATACCACAGGGTTTCCCCATTTCTTTTACTACCTGAACCGCCAGCTCAAGGTCGTGAAGTCCGAAGGGGGTTGGCTCGGTTATCAGTATAGTGAAATCACTTCTCCTGACACTTTCGACCATATTGCAGGAGGTGCCGGGGGACGAATCGAGAATGACTATTTTAGATGAGTTGATTGCTGTGCTTGCGACGTGTGAGATAAGCGGTACCGCAGAAGGAATTCCGATGTTCAAGCGTCCCTCGACAAATCCAGTTGACCCACATGTCCCAATTCGGATGCGACCAATTTCACGTTTGCGTTCGATGATCGCCTGCTCCACAGGGCAAATATGCTGGCAAACACCGCACCCATGGCATAAATCGTCGAAAACTCTCGCGGTTTTGGTTGCCGGGATGATTGCGATGGCATTAAAGGCGCAAGCTTTCGCGCATTCCCCGCAAAAG
>JAHELQ010000082.1 GCA_024644125.1 Candidatus Aminicenantota bacterium
CGATCGCCTCTACACCTTGCAACAAATCGGGCGCATCTGGACCGCCGGCGTCCCAATCGACTGGAGCCGGCTATTCAAAAACTCCAGACCCGCAAAACTCCATCTCCCAACTTATCCGTTCAAACGTAAACGATTCGGAATTGGCGTTGATATCACACCCATCAGCCGGAGGACGAAGAATGGATCGGCGGCGATTGTCAAGAATCCCAGGATGGAACAGTGGTTTTATATCCCCTCCTGGAAGCGGGCGATTAGGAGAGCGAACCCTCTTGCGAAACAAGCGAGCGATGAGACTGTGCTCTTGCTGGCGTCGAGCGAAGGCTTCATCGCTGATTTTGGGGAAGAACTCAAAAGGTCAGGCCGGACAGTGATGACGGTTTGCAAAGGCGATCGCTTCCACTGGGATGCGCAGGATCGATTCGTTATCGATCCCAGCGAACTGGCGTCGTACGATTCTTTGTTCGAGAGCCTCGACTCCAATGGAATAATTCCAACGCGCATTATACACGCCTGGGGGCTGGCGAATGATACTTCCTGTGTCGATATCGGCGATCCGGTATCGGCGGTCGGCGGAGGCCAGCCTTATTTAATGGATAGTTTTTACAGTATTTTATTATTGGTCAAAGCGATTGTTCGACGCCGATGGCATCATCCGCTTCAATTGGATGTGGCGACCTGCGGCGTGTACGACGTCACCGGAAATGAACGTCTCTTCCCTCACAACGCTCCGGCTTCGGGGTTGTTGAGGGTGATTCCCCAGGAAAACCCGAACATTCACTGCCGGATGATCGATGTGGATATGCCGGTGGGGAACCAACCGGCGGCCCAGTGGGTCGAGCGGTTGATTCGCGAGGTGACCGGGAGCGCGAGCGATCCGGTTGTGGCGTTGCGAGGGAAACATCGTTGGATCCAGGACTTCCAGCAGTCGCCATTTAACCGGGAGGCGGAACTCTTGCTGAAAAAACAGGGTGTATACCTAATAACCGGCGGTCTGGGAGATATTGGTATGATTCTTGCAGAACGATTAACGGAGGATTTCGTAGCCAGGCTGGCGCTGGTTGGGAGATCGGCGTTTCCCGCCCGGGAAAAATGGGATGAATGGCTCGAAGAACATTCGGCTGAGGAAAGGATTGGTCGCGTCATCCGCGCAATCCTGAAGATGGAGTCGAACGGGGCTCGGGTGGAGGTTTTGCAAGCGGATGTAGCTAACCGCGATCAAATGAACGCTGTGATGGATTGGATCGATTCCGAGTTTGGAGTTCTCGACGGCGTCATCCATTCGGCGGGCATCGTCGGCGACAAAAACTTCCGGTCCCTGGCCGATGTGACCTTCGATGAATGCGCGGAACAATTCAGGGCAAAAGTTTCCGGCGCGCTGGTTCTGGCGGATTTGTTGCGGGATCGCGACTATGATTTTTGTCTTCTGATGTCCTCCACTTCGGCGGTGTTGGGGGGGCTGGGGTTCGGGGCCTACGCGTCCGCCAATTGTTTTTTAGACGCTATGGCGATTGCCTGCTGCCGCGACGGGGGAAAACCCTGGATCAGTGTAAATTGGGACGGGTGGCAACTTCCAGGCGCAGTCGAATCCCTGGCTGCCGACAGGAGGTTGGGGGCTTCTATCGCGTCGCTCGCCATGACTCCCGATGAAGGCTTCGATGTGTTTCAGAGGGTGTTGGATCCGGGATTCTCAGGCCAGGTGATTCAGTCGGCAGGGGATTTGATGGCGAGGATGTCTCGCTGGGGACAGGTGAATGAGGAAGATGACGAACCTGCACCGGCAATTGGAAGCCAAATCTCGACATACGGCCGCCCGCGACCCCGGTTGCAGACTCCGTTCGTCCAGCCCGAAGGACAGGTGCAACAAACGTTGGCAGATATCTGGGCCAATGTGTTGGGTTTTGACCGGGTGGGAGCCGAAGACAACTTCTTTGAATTGGGGGGTGACTCGTTGAAAGCGGTCATCGTCACCTCCCGCATCCAGAAGGAACTCAAAGTGAAGGTTTCCCTCAAAGATTTTTTCCAGGAGCCGACAATTACCGCGCTGGGCCGTAGTGTTGATCGCGAAGGGGAGGTAGATACTGTTGTTCCGGCGGCGGAAAAAATGGATTATTACCCCCTGTCTCCGGTGCAGGAACGGATGGCGTTGCTCCATAGAATGGAGCCTGAGAGCGTCGCGTACAATCTCCCCACCGCCTGCCGCTTGAAGGGGAGGCTCGATCTTGAACGGTTAGAAGAAGCGTTCGCGCGGTTGATCGCCCGTCATGAAAGCTTGAGAACATCATTCCATGATGCTGAAGAAGGGATCGTGCAACGGATTCACCCTTTTGTCGAATTCAGGATTGAATACCTGGGTGAGGACAACGAAGCGCGGTTCGAGAATATGGTAAAACCATTCGATCTGGCGTGCCCGGCACTGGTCCGGGCCATTGTGCGCAAAACAGTGGAGGAGGAACATCTTCTGCTCGTAGACATGCCCCACATTGTGTCCGACGGGACCTCTATGGCGGTGATGATGAAGGAATTGCTGGATATTTATAGAGGGCGATCATTGCCTTCCAAATTGGTGGATTACAAAGATATCGCGGTGTGGCGGCGAAGCGAAGGACAGCTACAGGTCATCGCCGGCCACGAGGCTTTCTGGAGGAGTGAATTGACAGGCGAACTACCAGCGCTGAATCTGCCCCTTGATTTCCCGAGACCTCCGCGGCAGAGCTTTGAAGGGAATTTAGTGCAATTTTTGTGGGACAGAGACACGGCTTCCGGTTTGAAACAATTGGCACAACAAGAGGAGGCAACGCTCTTCATGACGCTGCTATCCATTTATTCCATTTTATTGTCAAAACTCAGCGGCCAGGAAGAGATCCTGCTCGGTACGCCCTCCGCCGGGCGGCAGCATCCAGAGCTTCTGGGAATTGTGGGAATGTTTATCAACACCGTTGTCTTGAGACAGTTTCCCGGGGGGAGTCTCACCTTCCGGGATTTTTTAGCGAGTGTCAAGTCCCGTACTCTGGCTGCGTTGGAGCATCAGGATTTCCCTTTTGAAAAGATTGTGGAGATGACCGGGGGCGCCGGCGACCACAGCCGTAATCCAATTTTCGACGCGGTATTCGTCCTACAAAACATCGGAGTTCCGAAGATGGCGATTCCCGGTCTTGCCATGGAGGCGTTTCCGGTGGATTCCAAAACCTCCAAATTCGATCTTACCATGCGGGTGGAAGAGCGGGATGACGGCTTGCTGGCGTATCTGGAATATTGCACTCGCCTATTCGATGAGTCCACGATTAGACGTTGGGCCGGCTATATCCGCCGCATCGCAAAGGCGGTTCTGCGGCAGCCGGACATCCGCTTGCGGGAGATCGAGATAATGGAGGAGGCGGAGAAGGAGTGGTTGCTTCATGAATTGAACGATACTGCCGCCGGTTACCCGCGGGCGGAGACCATTCAAAGTTTGTTCCAGCGGCAGGCGTCGGAATGGGAGCATGCCGTAGCTCTGGTCGGCCCCGGTTCCCCTGGCTACGAAGGGGATGATATGACGCAACTGGCCTACGGGCAGTTGAACCTCGACGCCAATGCCGTGGCCCGGCGATTGCGGGAGAGGGGGACGGGTGCCGGATGTATTGTTGCCTTGATTTTGGATCGCCATGTGGATATGATGATGGCGATATTGGGCGTTCTCAAGGCCGGCGGTGTGTATTTGCCGTTGGATCCGTCGCTTCCGAAGGAACGGATCGATTATATGCTCACGGATAGCGGCGCCAGGGTTGTGATCTCCAATAAATGTGTATCCGCGGCAGACGAGATCGATGATTGCCTGCTTCTATCGATGGAAGATCGCGTAGCTGCGGGAGAGGATGCTCTCGATCCGGCTTCGGCATCGATAGCTAACGACCCTGCGTACGTGATTTATACCTCAGGCACCACCGGTAAACCAAAAGGAGTGATGATCGAACACCGGAACGTGGTGCGCTTGCTATTCAATGATCGCGACCTGTTTGATTTTTCCGAGCGAGATGTCTGGACGATGTTTCATTCGTATTGTTTTGATTTTTCCGTCTGGGAGATGTACGGCGCCCTCCTGAAGGGCGGGAAGCTGGTGATGGTGCCGCAAATGACCGCCCGCGACAGCGGGTCTTTTCTAGCGTTGCTGCGGCGGCAGTCTGTGACCATTTTGAATCAGACGCCGTCGGCGTTTTATAGTCTGGCGGCGGAAATCGTTCGCCGGCCGGATGCCGGTTTGCCAGTGCGTATGGTGATCTTCGGCGGCGAAGCGTTACAACCGGCGCGCCTCAAAGAGTGGGCCCTGCGCTATCCGCAGGCGCGGTTGGTGAATATGTACGGCATCACCGAGACAACGGTCCATGTCACCTACAAGGAGATCGGGCCTGAGGAGATCGCGGGGAATGTCAGTAATATCGGCGGGCCCATCCCCACTCTTTCTTGTTATGCGCTGGACCGGCACGGCGATCTCTGTCCCACCGGCGTGACGGGGGAATTGACGGTGGGGGGCGACGGGGTCGGGCGCGGTTATTTGAACCGGCCGGAATTGACCCATGAGAAGTTTGTGACTCTCGATCATATATCGCCGGCTTCGCGGTTGTACCGCTCGGGCGATCTGGCGCGGGTGCTCGCTAACGGCGATATGGAATATTTGGGGCGCAGCGACCATCAGGTGAAAATTCGCGGTTTCAGGATCGAGTTGGGGGAAATCGAGAGCCGTCTCCTGTCGCATGAGGACATCAAAGAGGCGATTGTACTGGCGCGGGCCAACGGGGGAAGCGAGTTATCCCTCTGCGCCTATTACGTGCCCCGGCCGGATTCATGTCTTCAAGACGCGCCCGCCGTGTTGCGGGAATATTTGCGATCCTGTCTTCCAGAATACATGGTGCCGTCCTATTTCGTTGAATTGGCGGAAATCCCCTTGACCGGCAACGGTAAGGTCGATCGACGCTCGCTGCCCGCGCCTGGGGCGCCCAAAACGAAGGCGTCCTTACGCCCACGCAACCGGGTGGAACACATTCTAGCCGGGATTTGGGGCGCCGTTTTGAATATGGACGCGGACCAGGTGGGTATCGACGACAACTTCTTCGATTTGGGCGGCCATTCACTCAAGGCAACATTGGCGGTACAGCGGATTTACAAGGAACTGGGCGTCGAGATCGCCCTCCGCGAAATGTTCCGCACCCCGACGATCCGGAATCTCGCAGCCTGGATTCAGGATGCGATGATCGCTGGGACCCATGGCGCGGGGGCAGGCGCCGGTTCAAATTGCATATCGCTCCCTCCAGCGGAGGAGAAAGAATATTATCCTTTGTTACCTGGGCAAAAGGGGATTTTCTTTCTTCATAAACTTCAACATATCGGGTGTAGCTACAATATTCCCGCGGCGTTCCGGCTTGAGGGAGATATCGATCTGGAGAAGCTGAAACAGGCGTTCAATGAATTGGTGGCGAGACATCCCTCTTTGCGCACATCGTTTTATACTGTGAAGAATCAACCTGTACAAAGAATCGAGAAGAATGTCGAGTTCAAGATTCAGCTATTGGAGAATTGTGAACGAGAATCAGAGGCGATTCGTTCTTTTATCCGGCCCTTTGATCTGTCTAAAGCGCCGCTAATCAGGATCGGTCTCTCGGAACCCTTGAATGGGCATCGGTTACTGGTGATCGATCTGCACCATATTGTGGCCGATGGTATGTCGCTGCGGATTTTGGTGGAAGAGTTTATGCGCCTGTACAGTGGGGAAGAATTGAATGAATTGCCAGCGAGAGTTGTGGATATGGCAGAATGGTGGGCGAAAGAAGGGAAGCGGCTCTGGCGGGAAAAGCATGAGGAGTTCTGGCTCGGTGAATTTACCAATGGTGTGCCGGTATTGGCGTTGCCTCTCGATTTTGGGCGGCCCGATATTAAGCAGTTTGCAGGAGGGATTGTTGCGTGTCGCCTGGAGACTGAGCTCAAGGAAGCGTTGATCCGGTTTGCCAACGAACGGAACGTAACCTTGTTTAACGTGATGATGGCGGTATTTTTTATACTATTGGCGCGACTGAGCGGGCGGGAACATGTGATCGCAGGCACTGTTACCGCTGGACGGGATCATTGGCAATATCAACCTCTGATTGGTATGTTCGCCAGGACTCTTCCGATTGTATGCCCGGTGCCTGGCGAGGGACGGCTCGATGATTTGATACAGGACATTCATCGACGCTCTATTCAAGCGTTCCAACATCAGGATGTGGATTTGGAAGAGTTGATTGACCGTTTAGGGATACGAAAAGAACTCGGCAGAAATCCGTTATTTGATGTGATGATGGTGTTTCAAAACATGGATATCCCGGACTTGCAGCTTCCTGGAATGGATATCGTCCCGGTCAGGGTGGAGGTTGAGGCAGCGAAATTTGATTTAACTTTGTTTGTGGAAGAGCATGATGAAAGCATATTGTGCAATTTTGACTATAATTCATGTCTTTTCCGCCGGGATACTGTGGAGAAGATGGCGGGTTATTTCGAAGAACTGTTGCGGCAGGCAATTGATTGCCCGGAATTGGATGTGAATGATATGAATATAGGGACCCTGGAACGTCATGCCTGGCAAGAGGGGTTCGATGATGATTTAGAAAATGAGTGACACTCGGGAAAATTATGCGAAGGAGATATCATGGAAAAAGGAGCAAGGATTTTTCAGCATTACTTAAAAAGAAATTTGGATAGAAACTCTGAATTGACGGCCATCGCGCGTGGGGATACATCGATGAGCTACCGGCAGTTGCAGGCGTTGTCGAATCGAATTACCAGGGTGTTGTTGAACAGGAAGATCGCAGTTGGAGCGCATATCGGCATCATGATGGGCGACAAGGTCAATGTGATCCTCTCTATCCTGGGAATCTTGAATGCGCGATGTGTGTTTGTGTTTCTCGATCCCACTCTTCCAGAGGAACGGATAAAAGGGATGATAAACCGCGTGGATATCGAGTTACTACTGCGTGACGAGGCGATTGAGTTTCGGATACCCGGTAACATTTCAACTCTCTGCATTGAAGAACTTTTGCAAGAATATGAAGGCATGGACGGCGGTTTGCCTGAGATCCCCTATGATCCGGAAGACGCCATCTATATTTATTTTACTTCCGGGACTTCCGGTATGCCCAAAGCTATTCTCGGCAAAAATAAGAGTCTACAGCATTTTATCGAATGGGAAATCGAGGCCTTCGGCTTCACAGGGGGGAGCCGGTTCAGCCAATTGGTGCATCCGGGGTTTGACGCTTTTTTACGGGATATGTTTACCCCTCTTTGTTGCGGAGGAACTATTTGTATGCCCGAAGAAAAAGATATTTCCGAAGGGGCCGGGGCGTTATGCCGCTGGTTGGACCGGTCGGAAATTAACGCTGTGCATACTGTCCCGTCTTTGTTCCGCATGATATGTCTGTATCACGATCTGCAAAAATCAATGTTCCGCAACCTGAATTGGGTGATTTTGTCTGGAGAAAAAATCGAAATTTCTGTGCTTTCTCATTGGTACGACGTGATCGGTGAGCGGACGAAAATCGTCAATTTTTATGGCTCCACCGAGACCACCATGGTCAAGGCCTTCCATATTATCGGTAAAGATGATCTTGAACGGGTAAGGATTCCAGTGGGCAAACCCATAAAAGGAGCTAGAATATTGATACTGGATCAACGAATGAAGGCCTGCCCGCCGCTGGTCCCCGGTGAGATTTTTATTCGTACCCCTTATGCCACCCATGGCTATTACAAGGAAGATGAGCTGAATCAAAGGCTCTCCATTCCCAATCCATTGTCCGGTAATCCTGCGGACCGGGTATTCAGAACAGGTGATATGGGGAGGTTTTTACAAGACGGCACCATTGATTTGTTGGGAAGAATCGATCGTCAGATCAAACTTCGCGGCATCCGGGTGGAGCTGGAGGAGATCGAGGCGGTGATGAAAGGTTGCCCGGGGATTGACCAGGTGGTGGCGGATGTACGTGAAATAGGCTTGAACAATAGATTGTTATGTGCTTATATTACTTCTCGCAATGGCGGCGGCGAAGATTTGACGGCGCGGTTGAGGGCGTTTTGCTCACTGCGGCTTCCGGAAGTGATGGTGCCTGATCACATTCTGTTATTGGACGAAATTCCCCTCAATTCGAACGGGAAAATAAATTATTCGGCTCTGCCCGGTCCACTGGAGGAGCTTGCGCTGGAGATCGAAGCGCCGCAAACGGATGTGGAACGGAAGTTATATACCATTTGGGCAAAGGTGTTGGGAATCGAGAATTTTGGCGTAACGCAATCCTTCTTCCGGTTGGGGGGGAATTCGCTGAGCGTGTTGTCGTTGCTCTCGTTCATCCACCAGGAATTTGACCGGGAATTATCAGTCAATGAGTTGTTTCAAAAAAACACTATCCGGCAGCAAACGGTATTGCTCGGCAATGGCGCGAGTGATTGTTTTCAACCGATTCCGGCTGTCGAGGAAAAGAATTTCTACCCTCTTTCTCCGGCGCAAGAACGAATGTTTGTGGTTTTCCAGATGGATCCGTCCAGTCTGGCATACAATATTCCAATGGCGTGCAAAATAATTGGCGAACTGGATGAAACTCGATTGCATGATGTTTTCAACCGGTTGATTCAGCGGCATCAATGTTTGCGCACATCCTTCGCAAAATCCAACGAGGGCGTGGTTCAACGCATTCGCCCATCGGTCGATTGGCGCATCGAAGGCGATGATACGATTCGTCCCTTTGATTTGGAGTCGCCGCCGTTGATACGCGTGGCGGTTCGCAAAATCGGCGAGGCTGAGCATCTTTTATTCGTGGACATGCATCATATTGTAGCCGACGGTATATCCATGGCCGTGCTGATGAAAGAATTCGCCCAATTATATAGAGGCGAAACCCTACCGGAACATCGGATTGATTATAAAGATTATGCTCTCTGGCGGTGTTCTTCTCCCCAAAAAGAAATAATAGACATGCAGAAGGAGTTCTGGATCAAACAATTGGCAGGGGAATTACCCCGGTTGAATCTTCCCCTCGATTATCCCCGACCCGGTGTTCGCAGTTTCTCAGGCGATGTGATAAAAATTCAATTTGGAAGCGATGAAGCATCCGAGCTTCAACTATTTTCCGCAAATGAAGAGCTTACTCTTCATATGATCTTCCTGTCTATCTATGTCATCCTGCTTTCCAAATTGAGCGGTCAGGAGGACATTGTGATTAGTACTCCCGTGTCCGGTCGCAGGCATCCGGAACTTCACGCCATGGTAGGTATGTTTGTCAACACATTGGTTTTAAGGTTTTTTCCCGGAGGGGATTGCCCGGTCCGAAATTTTTTACATACAGTCAAATCAACGACTCTGGCGGCGCTCGATCATCAGGATGTATCGCTTGAGGTTTTGCTGGACGACGTTGAATTCAATGTCTGCTTTGTGACGCAAAATATGAGGATTCCGGAGCTTGATATCCCCGGTCTGCGCCTGGAAGCTCGACATCTAAAGAGAAAAACCTCCAAATTCGATCTTACCATGCGGGTGGAAGAGCGGGATGACGGCTTGCTGGCGTATCTGGAATATTGCACTCGCCTATTCGATGAGTCCACGATTAGACGTTGGGCCGGCTATATCCGCCGCATCGCAAAGGCGGTTCTGCGGCAGCCGGACATCCGCTTGCGGGAGATCGAGATAATGGAGGAGGCGGAGAAGGAGTGGTTGCTTCATGAATTGAACGATACTGCCGCCGGTTACCCGCGGGCGGAGACCATTCAAAGTTTGTTCCAGCGGCAGGCGTCGGAATGGGAGCATGCCGTAGCTCTGGTCGGCCCCGGTTCCCCTGGCTACGAAGGGGATGATATGACGCAACTGGCCTACGGGCAGTTGAACCTCGACGCCAATGCCGTGGCCCGGCGATTGCGGGAGAGGGGGACGGGTGCCGGATGTATTGTTGCCTTGATTTTGGATCGCCATGTGGATATGATGATGGCGATATTGGGCGTTCTCAAGGCCGGCGGTGTGTATTTGCCGTTGGATCCGTCGCTTCCGAAGGAACGGATCGATTATATGCTCACGGATAGCGGCGCCAGGGTTGTGATCTCCAATAAATGTGTATCCGCGGCAGACGAGATCGATGATTGCCTGCTTCTATCGATGGAAGATCGCGTAGCTGCGGGAGAGGATGCTCTCGATCCGGCTTCGGCATCGATAGCTAACGACCCTGCGTACGTGATTTATACCTCAGGCACCACCGGTAAACCAAAAGGAGTGATGATCGAACACCGGAACGTGGTGCGCTTGCTATTCAATGATCGCGACCTGTTTGATTTTTCCGAGCGAGATGTCTGGACGATGTTTCATTCGTATTGTTTTGATTTTTCCGTCTGGGAGATGTACGGCGCCCTCCTGAAGGGCGGGAAGCTGGTGATGGTGCCGCAAATGACCGCCCGCGACAGCGGGTCTTTTCTAGCGTTGCTGCGGCGGCAGTCTGTGACCATTTTGAATCAGACGCCGTCGGCGTTTTATAGTCTGGCGGCGGAAATCGTTCGCCGGCCGGATGCCGGTTTGCCAGTGCGTATGGTGATCTTCGGCGGCGAAGCGTTACAACCGGCGCGCCTCAAAGAGTGGGCCCTGCGCTATCCGCAGGCGCGGTTGGTGAATATGTACGGCATCACCGAGACAACGGTCCATGTCACCTACAAGGAGATCGGGCCTGAGGAGATCGCGGGGAATGTCAGTAATATCGGCGGGCCCATCCCCACTCTTTCTTGTTATGCGCTGGACCGGCACGGCGATCTCTGTCCCACCGGCGTGACGGGGGAATTGACGGTGGGGGGCGACGGGGTCGGGCGCGGTTATTTGAACCGGCCGGAATTGACCCATGAGAAGTTTGTGACTCTCGATCATATATCGCCGGCTTCGCGGTTGTACCGCTCGGGCGATCTGGCGCGGGTGCTCGCTAACGGCGATATGGAATATTTGGGGCGCAGCGACCATCAGGTGAAAATTCGCGGTTTCAGGATCGAGTTGGGGGAAATCGAGAGCCGTCTCCTGTCGCATGAGGACATCAAAGAGGCGATTGTACTGGCGCGGGCCAACGGGGGAAGCGAGTTATCCCTCTGCGCCTATTACGTGCCCCGGCCGGATTCATGTCTTCAAGACGCGCCCGCCGTGTTGCGGGAATATTTGCGATCCTGTCTTCCAGAATACATGGTGCCGTCCTATTTCGTTGAATTGGCGGAAATCCCCTTGACCGGCAACGGTAAGGTCGATCGACGCTCGCTGCCCGCGCCTGGGGCGCCCAAAACGAAGGCGTCCTTACGCCCCCGCAACCGGGTGGAACACATTCTAGCCGGGATTTGGGGCGCCGTTTTGAATATGGACGCGGACCAGGTGGGTATCGACGACAACTTCTTCGATTTGGGCGGCCATTCCCTCAAGGCAACATTGGCGGTACAGCGGATTTACAAGGAACTGGGCGTCGAGATCGCCCTCCGCGAAATGTTCCGCACCCCGACGATCCGGGACATCGCAGCATTGATCGGTATCGAGGAGGGCAGCGCTGGAAACCGGGAAATCGAGCCGGTGGAAAAACGGGATTATTACCCGGTTTCATCTTCCCAGGAGCGGATGTATATCCTCCATAAAATCAAAGGGGACGATACCAGTGACAATACGCCGCAGGTGTTGGAGATCGAAGGAGAATTAGATATCCCCCGGTTCGATGCGGCGGTGCGCAATCTGGTGAACCGGCACGAGGCGCTACGCACATCCTTTCATTCGCTGGATGGAGTTCCGGCTCAGAGAATCCGCTCTGCCGTGGAGTTGGAGATCCCCTTGCGGGAGGCAGGCGTAGAAGAGATCGATACCATCATCCGGCGCTTCATCCGGCCCTTCGATTTGTCGTGCGCGCCGTTGTTGCGAGTGGAACTGATCCGGATTCAAAAGCAGCGGCACATCCTATTGTATGACATCCATCACATCGTGCGCGACGGGACCTCGACCGAGATATTTTTCGAAGAATTTATCCGTTTGTACAATGGCCGGCCATTGCCGGAGTTGCCGATCCAATATAAAGATTTTGCAGTCTGGCATCAACGGAAAATAGATTGTGGCGAGATAGCTTCGCAGGAAGAGTACTGGCTCGCGGTCTTTGATGGCCCTTTGCCGGAATTGGATTTGCCCATAGACTTTCCCCGCCCCGAGACTCAGAGTTTTGAAGGTAGAACCAAAAGGTTCGCTCTGAATGAATCGCTCAGTGGCGCAGTGCTATCCCTTGCATCTAAAACCGGTTGCACGCTGTTTATGGTGCTCCTGGCGGCCTACAATATCTTGCTTGGCAAATATAGCGGGCAGGAGGACGTAGTGGTGGGAACCCCGGTTGCCGGAAGGCCCCACGCGGATTTGCAGCATGTGATCGGGATGTTCGTCAATACGCTGGCGTTGCGGAACTACCCGGCGCCGGAGAAGAGTTTTGCCCGTTTTTTGGATGAGGTGAGGCTTCACTGCATCGAGGCCTTCGAGAATCAAGACCTTCCCTTCGACCATCTGGTGAACCGGTTGGGGATCGAACACGACCCGGCGCGGCAGCCGTTGTTCGACACGATGTTTGTGGTGCAAAACATGAACCGGCAGCGGGATGGGGCGGATACTGGAATAGGAGGGATTGTACTGAAATCATACGCGTTTGAGGATCACGTGGCTCAATTCGATATGATCACCCATGTTTTCGAACGGGGAGGGAAGATAGATTTCAAGATGCTTTATTGCACGAAACTATTCAAACCGGAAACCATTGACTCTGTGGTGGAACGGTTTGTCGAAATACTGGAGATCGTGTCGTCAAGACCTGATACATTGATACGGGACATTGACGTAACCGATGGTTTTTGCCGACAGGAAATCGAACTGCCGGAGGCGGAATTTGTTTTTTAGTATTAGAAACTGGAGGAAGCAACATGGAACGACAAAGTATCGCAAGTAATATTTCGCTGGCCGCCCACCAGAATGTGGAAGAGAAAGAATATTGGCTACGGAAATTAGCTGGAGATTGGCAATTGTGCACGTTCCCGCAAGATAACATTGGGCCCGTCGAGGAAGATCTCGCAGGTGGTATCCAGGCTGCAGGTGAATTCCATTTCGATATAGATGGGGCGTTGCTGGAAAAGATGAAACAAACCAGTAAAAACTCGCCCCACACCATACATATGATATTGTGCGCGACATTGGCGCTGCTTTTACAAAAGTACGCCGCGGCCGACGATATTGTCATCGGTACCACAGTTTACAAGCAGGAAAAATCGGACAAACTCTTGAACAAACTTCTGCCGATCCGTATTCCCCTCAACCGGTCGCAATCGTTTAAAGATGTTCTCCTGGCTACCCGCGTTGCAATTTTAGACGGAAACAAGCACTACCGTTACCCTCTCGAAATATTGGCGGCACAATTGGGCCGGCCGTATGACCCGCATGGGGACTTTTCCCTCTTCGACGTGACATTGGTGATGGACAATATTCATGATCCGGACTACCTCCGGCAAGTTTGTACCAACTTCAATTTGGTGTTTTCCTGCCGGGAGCATTGTTTGTCGGGGCGGATCCGCTACAATGAGGCTCGCTACCGGGAAGAGACGGTAAACCGGATCGCCACTCATTACACGAGGTTGTTGGAGAAGGCCTTTCAAAATGTCGAAGGCGAGGCTCTGGAGATCGAGCTCCTTTCGGCCGGAGAATTGCGGCAATTGTTGACGGATTTCAACGATACGGCGTCGGACATTCCGGGCGACGAGTCGGTTGTCGATTTGTTTTTGAAGCAGGTCGCGTTGACGCCGGACGCGCCGGCCGTCACATTCGAGGGGCAGTCGTTGACGTTCGGCCAATTGGAGACGCGGTCGCTGAGGTTGGCCCATGTGTTGGAGAGCAAAGGAATCGGACCGGACCGGGTGACGGCGTTGGTGATGAAGCCGTCGCTGGAGATGATTGTCGCCATCCTTGGCATCTGGCGGGCCGGCGGCGCTTATTTGCCCATCGATCCCAATACCCCGCAAAAACGGATTGCCGAGATATTGGACGACGCGCAGCCGGGGTTGCTGCTGACCAACCGGGACATCGAATCGTCATTCGATCATATCCCCCTCAGGGGATTCGAAGCAGCGGATGTAACGATGCTGCTCACACCATCCCGTCCTCAGGTGGAAGAGCTGGATACTCTGCAAATTCCCGACCGCTCGTTCATCAATTACGAAAAGTACCGACCCTACATCGGCCAGGCGGTGGCGAAAAATTCCATGACCGTTCAGTTCAGCCGCGGGTGCGCGTTTCATTGCGCTTATTGTTTCAAGATATGGGCCGATAGATATGTGGTCCGGTCTGCCGACAGTTTGTTCCAGGAGATCAAGCTCTATTACGATATGGGGGTGCTCAGGTTTGCGTTTGTGGATGATTTGCCCAACATGAACATCAAGGAAAGCACACGTTTGTTCCGTTTGATCATCGAGCACGGGATGAAGCCGCACCTCCACTTCCCCAACGGAATTCGCGGAGATATCCTGACCAAAGAGTTGATCGACTTGATGGTGGAGGCCGGGACCGTCACCATGGATCTGGCTCTCGAGACCACGTCGCCGCGGTTGCAAAAATTGGTGCGCAAGAACCTCAATCTCGACCGGCTTTACGATAACATGAGCTATATCATCGAAAAATATCCCCATGTGATTCTCGAGACCCAACTCTTGCACGGATTG